>CALNBU010001097.1 GCA_937875615.1 uncultured Archangium sp. | reverse complement strand
GGCAAGATCTCCGACGAGAAAATCTCCGAGCTGGTCGCCCAGCTCGCCTCCAGCGCCGTGGCGCAGGCCGCCTCGCCCTGACCGCCCGGCGTGCGCGCACAGCGGCCCTGGGGTAGCCTCCCGGGCATGCGTCGGGCCGTCGTCGAGAACCGGGGAGACTGCATGGTCGTCGACCTGCGGGCCGACCGTGAGCGGCTCGCGCTCTTCGGCGCCGGCCTCGCGCTCCTGCTCGGGCTGCACCTCCCCTTCCTCTTCGCCGATGGGCCTCCGCTCTGGCTGCTGACCGCCGACGCGGTGGCGCTGCCCTTCCTCATCATCGGACTGCGCCGCGCCGCCACGCTCCATCAGCACACCCTGGTGCGCAACCAGGGGCGGCTGCTGCTCAACGGAGAGCCGCTGGAGCTGGCCCGCGTCGAGCTCCGGGTGTGCCGCTGGCCGCTGGTGAAGGTGCCGCGCGGCTACGCGCTCTCGCTGTGGGTGATGACCGCCACCGGCCCCGTCGACCTGCCCATCGGCGAGTTCAAGACCATGCTGGAGGCCACGCGACGCAGCGGCGTCTTCGAAGACTTCGTGCAGCGCGTCACCCCGGCCCAGCATCGGCCGTTGATTCTCAAGTAGATCAATCCTCTACTCCGCCGCCACATGGCACGAGACGAGTCGGTGTCCGCTCTGGTGGAGCGCCTGGAGCTGCCCTTCAACCGCTACGGCGTCGACCCCTGGGGCGTCTCGAAGAAGCACCTGGCCATCGGCTTTCGGGCGCTCGCCTTTCTGTACCGGAGCTACTTCCGGGTGAAGGCGGTGGGCGTCGAGCACGTCCCGCAGCGCGGCCGGGCCATGCTGGTGGGCAACCACTCCGGAGGCTACGCGCTCGACGGAATGATGGTGCTGACCTCCATGCTGCTGGAGCTCGAGCCGCCGCGCCTCGCGCACAGCATGGCCGAGAAGTTCTTGAACCAGCTCCCCATCTCCAGCCTGTGGAGCTCGCGCATGGGGCAGCTCACCGGCCTGCCGGAGCACGCCGAGCGCCTGCTCAACGAAGACCGCCTGCTGATGGTCTTCCCCGAGGGCGCGCGCGGCACCGCCAAGCTGTTCCACGAGCGCTATTCGCTGGTCGACTTCGGCACCGGCTTCATGCGGCTGGCGCTCAAGACCGGCACGCCCATCGTCCCGCTGGGCTTCGTGGGCGGTGGCGACGCGGTGCCCACCGTGCACAACTCCACCTTCCTCGGGAAGCTGCTGGGGGTCCCCTACGTGCCGGTGACGCCGTACCTGGTGGCGGCGCCGCTGCCCGCCAGGCTGGTGGTGCACTACGGCGAGCCGATGCGGTTCCCCGGCAACGGTGACGAAGAGGACTCGGTCATCATGCGCTACGTCGACGAGGTGAAGGCGCGCATCGCGCAGCTCATCGAGGCCGCGCGCGCCGACCGCCGCGGCGAACAGGGGAGGACCAGGTCATGAAGGTGCTGGTGGTGGGGACCGGCGGCGCGCTCGCCCGGCTGACGGCGCTGGCGCTGCGCGATCGCGGGCACGCCGTCATCGGCCTCGACCGCAGGCCGTGGCCCGACGCGCCGGCCGATGTCCCGGTGCACCAGGTGGACATCCGCAAGCGCGCCGCTGAAGACGTCTTCCGCCGCGTCAAGCCGGAGGCGGTGGTGCACATGGCCACCGTCAACGCGCTGTCGGCCGGCGGCGAGGAGCGCGCGCGCATCAACCTCGGCGGCACCCAGGCGGTCTTCAGCCACTCCCAGGCGCACGGCGTGAAGCACGTGGTGGTGGTGGGCCGACACACGTTCTACGGCGCGTCGGCCGACGCGCCGCTGTACCGCACCGAGGCCGACCCTCCGTCGGGCATCGGTAACTTTCCAGAGCTCGCCGACCTGGTGGCCGCAGACCTCCACGCCGCCACCATGCTGTGGCGCGCGCCTGAGCTGACCACCACCGTGCTGCGCGTGGTGTACACGTTGGGGCCCTCGCTCTCGGGCACGCTGTCGGGCTTCCTCAAGGGCCGCAGGGTCCCCATGGTGTTGGGCTTCGACCCGCTCTTTCAGTTCCTCGACGAGCGCGACGCGGCGGCGGCGGTGGCCCTCGCCGTGGAGAAGCGCGCGCGCGGCATCTTCAACGTCGCGGGCCCGTCGCCCATGCCGCTGTCGACCATCGCCCACGCGCTGGGACGCACGGTGGTGCCGGTGCCGGAGCCGGTGTTGGCGCGGCTGCTGGGCCGCTTCGGTCTCCCGGCGCTCCCGCGTGGCGCGCTGCAGCACCTCAAGTACCCCATCGTCGTCGATGGAGGCGCCTTCGCCCGCGAGACCGGCTTCGTGGCCAGCCGCGACGAGGCGCACATCTTGAGCAGCTTCGGCGACGCCGCGCGGCTCTGAGCTACTTCCGCTCCGACGGCTTCACCTGCTGCCGGATGGTCTCTATCAACGCGTAGCGCTTCTTCTGCACCACCAGGTTGCGCTCGCCGTTGAGCAGCGTGGTGGAGTCGGTGAAGGCCTTGTCGAGGCCGCGGTCGTTCTCCCAGTCGCCCTCGTTGCGCAGCGTCAGCGTCACCTTGCCGAGGCCCGCAGCGAGCGTGAGCGACTCGGCCTCCTCCGGAGAGAGCAGCAGCGTCACGTTGCCGTAGACGTGCTCGCCGTTTTCAACCAGCGCCGCGGGGAGCGTCTCCACCAACTTGCCGGTCGCCAGCACCCGCACCTGCTGCATCAGGGTGACCGCCCGATGACGCCCCGTCTCACCGGGCATCTTGAACATCACCACCACGTCCACCACGTCGCCCGGCTCGACCCAGCGCCCCACGGAGCTGAGCTCGGAGGTCTCGATGGTGAAGCCACGAAGCCGCTTCATCACCCGGCGCGCCAGCCGCTCGTTGGCGATGCGCGATGAGAGGAACTGCGAGAAGAAGAGCGGGTCTCCGACCTGGATGGCGACCGTCACCCGCTGACCGATGATCTCGTCGATGGACTCCGCCTTCACCACGCCGGAGCCGAGGAAGGGGTCGCTCACCGCGCGCAGCGCCACGTTGTCGGTGGTGATGGCGTCTCCCACCAGCAGGTCTTCAGCCGCCACCACCACCCGCGCCAGCTGCCAGTTGGCCCTCACGCGGCGGTCGTCCGCGAAGAGCGTGGCGGCGGACGCGACGATGGCCAGCGTGGCCAGCACGCACCCGATGATGATGGGGGTGAGGCCCTTCCAGGTGGCGCCGTCGAACCAACCGGGCAGCGCCGGAGAAGCGCTGACCAGGGGCAGCGGCCGCAGCCGGGTCGGGTCTTCGCGCTCATCACCGAGCGCCGGCGCGCCGCCGACCTCGAGCTGAGCCAGCGCGGCGGGCGGCGGCACCGGCATCACACGGGTCTCGCCGCCCTTCGCGTCGTCGCCCAGCACCGCCCCCTCGGGCGAGGTGGGCTCGAACTGCAGCGCGATGCGCGCCGGCACCTTCGCCATGGTGGCGTCGTTCTCGAGCAGCGGGGTGCCGGCATCGCGCGTCACCTCCACCGGCGGTGGCATGGCGCTGAAGGCACCGCTGCGCGCGCCCTCGGCCGCCCTCCTGCCGCTGTTGCTCCGCCCGCTTCGCTCGCTGCCGCTCACCTGCGGAACGGGGCGCGGCGCCGGCGGCTCGTCTCCGAGGTGCACCGGCGGCGGCAGGTGCGCCCGCGCCTCAGCCGGGAGATCCGTCGCGGCGATGGTGCGCGCCTGCACCTCGAAGGGGTTGGCCACCGGAACCTCGGTGGCCGTCTTGTGCTCGCCGGGGTCGGTGGTCACCTCGACCCCCACCGCGGTGGAATCGTTGAGCTCTGGCGCCTTGAGCTCGATGCCGGTCAGCTTCGCCGCGGAGTTCCCGGTGCCCGCCGAGGCGCCGAAGCGCAACACCGGCAGCTGCATCTCCAGCTTCGCCAACAGCGGCGGCGGACTGCCGGAGAGGTCCCACAGGTAGTCGTCTCCGGTGAAGGTGGTGGGCTGCGCGAGGAGCCGCGCGGTGGCCTCCGAAGAGCGCTCCAGCTCGCCGCGCAGCTCCGCGACCGACAACCCCAGCACCTCCGCCAGCTCCGGGCCGGGGATGCCCTCCACCCAACGGAGGATGAGGTGCTCCCTCGCGGACTCCGGCAGCGCGCGCAGACGAATCAACGTCTGCCGTGCCTCGGTGACGGCCGGCGTCTGTGACGCGCGCTCGTCGATGCGGACGCCCGCGGCCTCCTTCGCCAGCTTCCGCGCCGCGGTGAACAGGTGCGACGCGACGCCAGCGTCCTCGATGCGGCCCAGGCTGCCCAGCACGTAGTCGAGGAGCCGTGGCGTCAGGCCCTCCACGAGGTGATGTGGCGCGTGCGCGAGCGCCACGCCATGAGCGAAGGGCGTCAGGTACTCCCGCAAGCGCTCGACCGCCGAAGCATCTCCGCTGCGCGCGAGAGGAATGTCCGCTCTCCACTCCATGAAGCCCCATCTTGTCTCACGGCTGACGCAAAAGCGCGTGGTGTCAACTTACGATGTCACCCGGATGTGAATTGGACGTGCGCGCATTTTCGAATGACAAATGAGCCCACGAATGGCCGACATCATCGACCTGACACTCATCGCGGAATCACGCCGGCACCTCGAATCACTGCTGGACGCACGTGGCCTGAACTACTTCCTCAAAGTCGACGCGCGTCGGCCCTTTCAGCTCGAGCCTTCACGGGTCGACCTGGTGGTGCGCACCGCCGCCCGCGCGCGCGAGCGGCAGACCGGACGACGTCATGAAGACGCGTTCGAACGGGCTCGCGCCGAGGTGCGCAGAGAGCTCATCCGCCGCGTGGTCGCGGCGATGCTGCAGACCGGGCTGTGAGCGTCACTTGGTGACGGTGCGCGAATACTTGTGCGCGCCGTTGGCGTCGTAGAAGGCGGCAGTGAAGCTGTTGCCGTCGATGACGATGTAGACGAAGCCCGACTCCTGCGACTGGTAGTAGGTCGCATTGACGCCCTCCAACTCGGTGGTCGAGGCGCCACCACCGGAGACGATGAGGCCGGTGTTGAGGCTCGCTCCGCTGCGCGTACAGGTGTCCTGCAACCACTGAATGTTGTGGTCATGGCCCGCGATGTAGAAGTCGGCGCGCCCACAGACGCGCTCATCGATGAAGCTCTTGACTCCCGAACCATTGACCACCGGAATGAGCGAGAGACCATCGTAGTTGCCGGCGTTCCCGTGCGGGCCATTCGATTTGTACGGGTGGTGCGCAAAGACGATCTTCCACTGCGCCGTCGACGCCGGGAGCCACTGGTTGAAGTCGGCGCGCACGTCGTTGTCGATGCTGAACATCGACTTGTTGGTGTCGGCCGCGAAGAAGTCCACGTTGTGCAACTGCCACTTGTAGTGGTGCGCGGGCATCCGCCACTTGGGGTTCACCTGCGAGTACGCCACCTGATGCGCGCCTCGACCGAAGTCGGTGCCGGCGCCATTGGCGCCATAGTCGTGGTTGCCCAGCACCGCGTAGAACGGGACATTCACCGAGGCGTAGGGCTGCACGAAGGCGGTCTGCCACAGCGGGTCGGTCGTGGAGGTGACCCCAGACGGGTAGAAGTTGTCTCCCAGCATCACCACGAAGTCACAGCCCAGCGCGGCGCAGTGCGTCCCGATGGCCTGACCGACCTGATTCTGAGCGGTGTTGCTCTTGCCCGTGTCGCCGATGGCGACGAAGCGCACCACGGCCGCAGTGCCGCCGCCCGTCGCAGTGCCACCGCCCGTCGCAGTGCCGCCGCCCGTCGCAGTGCCACCGCCCGTCGCAGCGCCACCGCCCGTCG
>CALNBU010001096.1 GCA_937875615.1 uncultured Archangium sp. | reverse complement strand
GCCCCGCCTCGAGCACGAACCCCTGGTCGCCGATGGTCGAGAGCTCCGGCGCGACGCTCACCGCGCCGGCGCGCTCCGCCGGTCGGGGCAGGACCAGCTGCGCCTTCCATTGGTAGGGCGCCTTGTTGGGGTCGATGAAGCGCACACAGGCCAGCTCGCCGACGGTCTCGCGCTCCGCATCGTGGAGGCTCGCTGGCCACGAGGGCTGACCTTCCGGGTCCGTCGCGCAGAAATACAGCTCACTGCGCTCGTCATCGACGTGGAGCTCGAACACCAGCCAGGAGCCGTCCTTCGACCAACCGTGGAAGGTCTCGTTCTCGGCCGCCACACTCAGTGAGGCCATCAGCCCCAGCACGCACGCTGCGATTCTCATAAGCGTCATCTCACCCGGAGTCGGGCTCGCCCGCGTCGTCGTCGTCGCCCGCATCCGGCGCTCCAGCGTCGGGCTCTCCAGCATCAGGCGGGCCGGCGTCTGGTTCTCCAGCGTCCGGTTCTCCGGCGTCGGGCGGACCCGCGTCAGGTGGACCGGCGTCTGGCTCTCCAGCGTCCGGCGGACCGGCGTCAGGTGGACCGGCGTCGGGCGGACCCGCGTCAGGTGGACCGGCGTCTGGCTCTCCAGCGTCCGGCGGACCGGCGTCAGGTGGACCAGCGTCAGGTGGACCGGCGTCAGGCGGTCCGGCGTCGAAGGGAGGGACGACCACCACCGAGCCGCCGTCGCGTACGCCGGCGTCGCTGTCGACGGGCAGGCCGCCGTCGGGGAGCCGATCTGCGCGCAGCAGCACGAAGGGAGAGAGGTGCAGCGTGGTGCCGCTCACCACGTTGCGGACGCGGTCGACCACCGGCGCGCCGAGCGGGACCCACTCGTCGCCCTGGCGGGTGAACACGCGCAGCAGGCTTTCGGAGGGGAGCGCCTCGCGCGCCGTCGGGTCGAGGGTGTCCATCGAGAGGGTGACGGTGGCGGGCTTGAGGAAGGTGAGCGGCTGGCCATCGGTGGCGGAGATGTCGAAGCTCTCGCCCAGCGCGGCGGGCGGCTTTTCGCCGTCGGCGGAGATGCGCACGGGGACCTGTCGCTCGAGGCCGCCCAGCGGAACCTTGAGGCAGGCGCGCTGGTCCGGCAGGCAGAGCTCGCCGCCGGCGGCGCCTACTTCTCCGGTGACGCCGTCGTCGCCGCACGACATCCAGACGACGGCCGCGCCGAGCGCGACCAGGCCGACTCGGGTGATGAGTGCACGTCTCACGGCGCTCCTACTCTTCGCTGGTCTGCACCAGTCCGTACTTGTGCAGCAGCGAGTAGAGATGCTTGCGATCGAGGCCCGCATCGCGCGCGGCCCGCGCGATGTTATTGCGCGTCTTCGAGAGCAGGCGGGTCAGGTATTCGCGCTCGAAGGCCCGGATGAGATCATCCTTCACGTCCTTGAAGGGGCCAGCGTAGCTCACCGGCAGCGACTCCCCGTCCTGGCGATCCGGGCCGGAGTACTCCCGCAGGAAGCTCTCGCTGGCCAGCTCGGGGATGTCGGCGACGTGCTTGAGGCGCTCGACCGCGTTGCGCAGCTCGCGCACGTTGCCCGGCCAGGTGTGGCCGACGAACTGCTCGCGCTGCTTCTCCGAGAGGCGGCCCCAGAGGTTGCCGCCGGACAGCGCGTCGATGAGGAGCGGGAGATCTTCCTTCCTGTCTCTCAGCGTGGGCAGGGTCAGGGTGAAGACCGAGAGGCGGAAGTAGAGATCTTCGCGGAAGCGGCGCGCCTGGGTCTCGGCCCAGAGGTCCTTCTTCGAGGCCACGATGACGCGGGTGTCGAGCTTGTGGGCCGCGCCCGCGGACTGACCCAGGCGACGGAACTCGCGGTCCTCCAACGCGCGCAGCAGCTTGGGCTGCAGGTCGAGCGGGAGGTCGTCTATCTCGTCGAGGAAGAGCGTGCCGCCGTTGGCGCGCTCCAGGCAGCCGACGCGCTGCGCGACCGCGCCGGTGAAGGCGCCCTTCTCGTGGCCGAAGAGCTCCGACTCGATGAGGTTCTCGGACACCGAGGCGCAGTCGAAGGTGACGAAGGGGCCCGTGGCGCGGGGAGAGAGCTTGTGGATGGTCCGCGCGGCGGCGCCCTTGCCGCAGCCGGTCTCGCCGATGAGCAGCAGGGTGGAGTCGGTCGGCGCCACCCGCTGGATGAGCGCGAAGATCTGCCGCATCGGCAGCGAGCGCCCCACCAGGTCTCCCAGCCGGTCTCCGTTGGCGGGCGAGACGTCGAGCGACTTCATCATCGGCTGGAAGCGCAGCTGCACGTCGCCGACCTCCAGCAGCGCGCCGGCGCGCAGGAAGCCCTCCTTCACCTGGGCCCCGTCGATGAAGGTGCCGTTGGTGCTGCCCTGGTCCTGCACCACGAAGGCGTCGCCCTGGCGGTGCACCACGAGGTGGTTGCGGCTCACCGTGGGGTGGTCCAGCACCACGTCGTTGTCCGAGGCCTTGCCGATGCGCAGCGCCTGCCCGATGGGGAAGGCCTGGCCGCTGTGCGGACCGCTCACCAGCACCAGGCTGAACTCCTGAGAGGCGAAGCGATCGTGCGCGCTGGCGCGTGTCCCGAGAACCGTGCGCTGTGGAATGCTGCCCGTCGCCATGGTGCGGCGCAGACTCTAGGCCAAAGCCACGTCTGCGCCTACGTCAGGAAGATCAGCCCCGCGGCCAGCGCGATGATCACCACCAGCAGCGCCAGCGTCAGGCGCAGCGCGGTGACCCGGCGCCTGGGCGGTGGAGCTGGGGCCTGGCGCGTCGGTTGCGGCGGCTGCGGACGGGGAAAGGCCGGTCGCCCCGGCTCGGTCACCAGCATGTCCGGCGGCACCTGGCGGGGCTTCTTTCCGTCGTCGCTCACGATCGAGCCTGGACCCTAGCAGGCCGCGTGGACCGGTCAGCGGCGGCGCCGCTTCTTCTTCTTCTTGGTCTTCTTGACCGCCTTCTTGGTCACCTTGTTGACCGGCTCCGCCTCGCCGGCGTCGAGCGCGCTGGCGCCAGCGTCATGGCCCACGTCGAGCTCGGCGGCCTCCGTCGCCTCGTCGTCGCCCCCGCCGCCATCGCTCCCGTCGTCGTCGGTGTCCTCTTCGGGCTCCGGCGCTGGCTCGTCTCCGTCGGCGCCCGCGTCGGCGACCAGCACCAGGGCCGCAACCACGAAGTACCAGCCGACCGGCGGCACTCCGACGGCCAGCTCGACGGCGGCGAGCAGCACG
>CALNBU010001095.1 GCA_937875615.1 uncultured Archangium sp. | reverse complement strand
ACCTCAACACCCAGCGCTTCCTCGGCCCCGAGGACACCGTGGCCCGGGTGGCGCTCCTGCCCTACCACGTCGCGTTTCAGGCCTCGCCCTGGGGCAACGCGCGCATCGACGCCTCCGACGTGACGAACCCGTACTGGGAAAGGGAATCGTCGGTGGGGGAGTTCGAGGCGCTGCTGCCCGACGAGCAGGACGTCTGTCGGGTCGTCAACCTCACGCCCGGGGCGTACGCCTTCGAGGCGGTGACCGACCCGGACACCGGCGCCGAGGTGCTCCCGGCCTACAGCTTCAAGTACGACTGGCAGGACGTGCGGGTGCTGTCGTCGGCCGAGTTCCCGGGCACGTTGCTCGACGCGCGCGTCACCATCACCGAAGACGCCTGCACCGCGCGCTACCACGTGTACGCGGTGCACCCGGTGGTGTTCTGCGCCACCGACGAGGACTGCGACCCGGAGTCGGACCCGGAGAATGGCCGCGTCTTCGGCTCGGGCATGGCGGCGGGCTACAACCCGCGCTGTCTGTTCCTCGAGGGCACGGCCGACGAGGCGGGCGAGTACTTCGGCGAGCAGCTCTCTCCGTCGAGCGACCCCGACCACCCGCAGGTGGGCATCTGCTTCCCGGCGGCCGACAAGGGCTTCGACGCCATCTTGAAGTAGTCGTCGCCTGAGGCGCGCGGCGCCCGGCTGTGACATGAGGAGCCCCGACGCCGCGAAGGGTCGCGGCCAGGTTCCTGACTTTTGGCTACACGAGACGAGCTCATCGCCGGAGTGCGGCGGCGCCTGGCCGACGAGTCGGGCACGCTGTTCAAGGACGCGCCGCTGCGCGTCGCGCTCTGCTACCCCAGCCCGTACCACGTGGGCATGAGCAGCCTGGGGTTCCAGACCATCTACCGCGAGCTGCACGCGCTGCCCGGGGTGACCGCCGAGCGCGTCTTTCTCCCCGACGACGTGGACGCCTGGCGCGCCGCGCGCCTGGAGCCGGTGTCGGTGGAGACGCAGCGGCGCCTGAGCGACTTCGACGTGCTGGCCTTCTCGGTGGCCTACGAGCTGGAGCTGAGCGGCATCTTCGAGCTCCTCACCGCGGCGGGGCTGTCGGTGTTCCACGAGGAGCGCCCCGAGGGCGCGCCGCTGGTGGTGATGGGCGGCCCGCTGACGTTCTCCAACCCCGACCCGCTGGAGCCCTTCACCGACGTGCTGGTGCAGGGCGAAGCGGAGGACCTCATCGCGCCGCTGATGGCGCTGGCCGCGCAGCGCGACAAGCGCGCGTTGAAGGAGGCGCTGGCGATGAGGCCGGGCTTCCGCGTGCCCGGGCGCTCGCCCGAGGCCAGCCGCGGCTTCGTCTTCAAGTCGGGCGACGCGCGGCTGCCGGCCTGCTCGCAGGTGGTGACGCCGCACACCGAGCTGCGCAGCATGTTCCTCGTGGAGCCGGAGCGCGGGTGCTCGCGCGGCTGTCACTACTGCGTGATGCGCCGCACCACCAACGGGGGCATGCGCACCGTGCCGCCGGAGCGGGTGCTGAGCCTGGTGCCTGAAGGTGTGCGGAGAGTGGGGCTGGTGGGCGCGGCGGTGACCGACCACCCGCGCATCGTGGAGCTGCTGCAGACGCTGGTGAAGTCGGGCCGCGAGGTGGGGGTCTCGTCGCTGCGCGCCGACCGGCTGACGCTGCCCCTGGTGCAGGCGCTGCGCGACGGCGGCGCGCAGGGGTTGACGGTGGCGAGCGACGGGCCCAGCCAGCGCCTCCGGGACATGGTCGACCGCAAGCACTCCGAGGCCCAGTTGGTGAACGCGGCGCAGCTGGCGAAGCAGGTCGGGCTGCGGCGCCTCAAGGTGTACAGCGTGGTGGGGCTCCCCACCGAGACCGACGAGGACATCGACGAGCTGACGCGCTTCACGCTGGAGCTCTCGAAGATTCTCCCGGTGTCCCTGGGCGTGGCGCCCTTCTCGGCCAAGCGCAACACGCCCCTCGACGGCGCGCCCTTCGCGGGCATCCAGGTGGTGGAAAAACGGCTGGAGCGCCTCCGCCGTGGGCTCCGCGGGCGCGCCGAGGTGCGGCCCACCAGCGCCCGGTGGGCGTGGGTCGAATACATGCTGGCGCAGTGCGGCCCGGAAGGAGGCCTGGCGGCGCACGACGCGTGGAGGGCGGGCGGGGCCTTCAGCGCCTGGAAGAAGGCCTTCGAGGCGCGGGGCTGTCGGCCCTTCGAGGCGCGGCGCACGCCCGACGGCCGCCGGAATCCGGTGAGCTGGCCCTCGCTGGGGCTCCGGGCGACCGCATGCTGAGCCGCTCGCTGGCGCTGCTGGCCGCGACCGCGGTGTGGGGCACCACCTTCGTCACCGTGAAGGACGCGCTCGACGACAGCGACGCCTTCACCTTCCTCGCGCTGCGCTTCCTCGCCGGCGGGGCGGTGGCGCTGCTGCTGGGCCTGCGGGCCGACTGGCGTGGCGTGTTGGTGCCGGGGCTGAAGCTGGGCGCGCTGCTCTTTGGCGGCTACGCGCTGCAGACGGTGGGGTTGGCGTCCACCACGCCCTCGCGCAGCGCCTTCGTCACCGGGGTGACGGTGTTGTTCGTGCCCTTCGTGGCCTGGGCGTTCAGCGGCGCGCGGCCGCCGGCGCGGGCCTTCGTGGCGCCGCTGCTGGCGTTGGCGGGCCTGCAGCGCCTCACCGGGGTGCAGCTGGGCGACGCGCTCCCGCCGGGAGACCTGCTCACCCTGGGCTGCGCGGTGCTGTACGCGCTGCACATCTTCTTCCTCGGGCGTTGGGGCCGCGGCCTGCCGGTGCTGCCGCTGACGGCGGTGCAGCTCTTCACCGTCTCCGCGCTGTCCGCGGCGTGCCTCCCGCTGAGCGCGCCGCGGCTGGAGCCGTCGTCGGGCTACTGGGCGGCGGTGCTCTTCACCGGCATCTTCGCCAGCACGGTGGCCATCGCGCTGCAGACCTGGGCGCAGGCGCGGCTCTCGGCGACCCGGGCGGCCGTCATCTATTCGCTCGAGCCGGTGTTCGCGCTCGCCCTCTCGGTGCTGCTGGGGCGCGAGCCGATGACCGCGGCCGGGCTGCTCGGCGGAGGCCTCATCCTCGCCGCGGTGCTGGTCTCGGAGGTGCCGCTGGCCTCGCTGCGACGGGGCGCCCTGCCACAGGCGCGCGGCGGCGATGCGGCGCCGTAAAAAGGCTTGGTGAAGGCGGCTGGCTACGCCATACCGTGCACCCTCTGCAGTTCATTCCTCACGGAGCAAGTATGCGTTTGCGTGCCCTCATCGCGGTCTTCGTGCTCAGCGCGTCGCCGGCCCTCGCCGAGAAGGCGCTGGTGAACTTCCATCTCGACCCCATGGCGGGCTTCGGGCTCGACAACTTCAAGTTCGTCACCGGCGCGGCGCTGAAAATCGACACCACCGCCATCGCGGTGCTGGGGCCCATCGCGCCGCAGATTCAGGTGTTCGGCTACGGCGCGGGCGACGCCAGCTACCTGCAGAAGGGCGCGCTCTTCGGCGCGGGTATCGGCGCCCGGCTCCGGCTCTTCAATGACGAGAAGGGGTACCTCTTCAACCCGGGCACCACGCACAACGGCAACCTCTGGGGCAACCTCTGGCTCGACGCCCACTTCAACTACAACTCCGGCGGCTTCGGGCCTGGCTTCGACGTGGGCCTCGGCGCGGAGTTCTCGTTGGTCGACGGCCTCAACGTGGGCCCGCTGGCGAAGTTCGTCTTCGCCTCGCAGCGCCCCGTCGACACCTCGCCCACCATGATGATGTTGTTCGGTCTGAGCTTCACCATCGGCGCGCCGCAGACCACGCCGGACGACGTCGACTACGACGGCGACGGCATCCGTGGCGACCAGGACAAGTGCATCGACGAGCCCGAAGACAAGGACGGCTTCGAGGACGATGACGGCTGCCCGGATCCTGACAACGACAAGGACGGCATCCCCGACGAGCAGGACAAGTGCGTCAACGACGCCGAAGACCTCGACGGCGTGGCCGACAAAGACGGGTGCCCGGAGACCGACGCCGACGGCGATGGCGTGCTCGACGCTGACGACAAGTGCCCGCTGGTGAAGGGCGAGCAGGACAACCACGGCTGCCCCGACGACGACGCCGACGGCGACGGCGTGGTGGGTCGCCTCGACGAGTGCAAGACCGAGAAGGGTCCCGCGGAGAACAAGGGCTGCCCCGACAAGGACACCGACGGCGACGGCACGGTGGACCGCCTCGACCAGTGCCCGGCGGAGCAGGGTCCGGCGCACGCGAAGGGCTGCCCGCTCAAGGACACCGACAAGGACGGCGTGGCCGACGACTTCGACAACTGCGTGAACGAGCCCGGCCCGGTGGAGAACTCCGGCTGTCCGCTGGCGAAGAAGCAGTTGGTGACCATCACCGTGGAGAAGTTGGTCATCAAGGACAAGGTCTACTTCGACAGCGGCAAGGCCCGCATCCAGGCGCGCTCCTTCGCGCTGCTCGACCAGATTGCCGCGGTGCTCAAGGGCCACCCCGACATCCGGAAAATCAACATCGAGGGGCACACCGACAACACGGGCAGCGCCGACACCAACCGCAGGCTCTCCGGTGAGCGCGCGAAGGCGGTGCTGGACTACCTGGTCTCGAAGGACGTGGAGGTGGAGCGCCTGCAGTCCGAGGGCTTTGGTCCCGACCGGCCGGCCGAAGACAACGGCACGGCGAAGGGGCGCGAGGCCAACCGCCGCGTGGAGTTCAACGTCGTTCGTTGAGCCGCGGTGCGTCACGGGGTTGTCACCCAGACGACCCAGCATTGTTGGACGCGGCGGTGTGAGACTGGCTATAGGCAGCACCCGGGCCTTAACCAGAGATACCCCTCACACATGAAAAATACGCTTCGTCTGCTGCTCTCTGGCGCGCTCTGCGCCGTGCTGTTCGCCTGTCCCGAGTCCGACACGCCGGTGTGCGGCAACTCCATCGTGGAGCGTGGTGAGGCGTGTGACGACGGCAACACCGTCGATGGTGACGGCTGCGCAGCCGACTGCCAGAGCTCCGACGGTGGGGGCTCGGTGGGCGGCGGCACCGGAGGTGGCGCTGTGGGCGGTGGCTCCGGTGGCGGCGCCGTGGGCGGTGGCTCCGGCGGCGGTGACGTGGGCGGCGGCTCCGGCGGCGGTGACGT
>CALNBU010001094.1 GCA_937875615.1 uncultured Archangium sp. | reverse complement strand
CGACAGGCGGAGGCGATGCGACGGGTGGCGGCGACGCGACGGGTGGCGGCG
The DNA here is from genome assembly GCA_937875615.1 of uncultured Archangium sp. Taxonomy (GTDB): domain Bacteria; phylum Myxococcota; class Myxococcia; order Myxococcales; family Myxococcaceae; genus Archangium_A. The sequence goes on along the minus strand of CALNBU010001094.1, from coordinate 7,218 downwards.
ACGCGACGGGCGGCGGCAGCGCGGTCGACGGTGGTTTCGATGCGGGCGTCGTCGAGGTCTGCGTCGCGGTGGATGGAGGCTGCGAGGCGTTCCTCTGCCCGGAGCTCGACTGGCGCTCGACGCGCACCAGCCGGAACACCATCGTCTCGCCGGGCATTCAGGCCACCTCACGAGAGAACATCCTCGTCTACGCCAGCTTCCAGGTTGGCGGCGGCGGCAACAACTACTCACACTTCGAGTACCGCTTCCTGAACGGCAACCCCACGCCCATCGAGGTACCGCGGACGCTGCAGACGACCAACTCCACCGAAGCGCGACAGGTGCGCGGCGTGGACCTCGACGAGGACTACTGGCTGTCGTACCGGCTGTGCACCGCGCACTTCTACCGGGGAGTCAGCACGCGCCACTGCTACGGCACCGCGCTCGACGGTGGCAGGAGCGACCCCTGGAACATAGCGGTGTACCCGGTGTCGGCCGACGAGGCGTGGGTGGTGGGCTACCCCATGGCCATCCACCATTGGCGAAGGCTCTCCGACGGAGGCACCGGGCTCTACGAGACTGTCGACCCGACCCAGTGGACGCAGGGCTCCATGTACCTGAACGACGTGTACGTCACGCCCGCGGGCGAGGTGTACGCGGTAGGCGGCAACTACGCGAGCGGCAGCGCCACCGGGTACATCTTCCGGCCCGACGGCACGGTGGTCGACTCACCCTTCGTCGAAGACTCCTACTACGGAGACGGCTTCTACTCCGTGGACGGCACTGGCGCGCAGGTCTACGTGCTGGCGCGGGACGACGACATGGGCCACGGCGTCATCCTCTCGCGCAACCCGGACGCCGGCGGCTTCAGCACCACCTACACTGCCAGCACCCGGCTGGCGCAGCTCGACGTCACGCCGCAGGGAGAGCTCTTCGCCGTGGGCCAGGCGCCGGGCGTGCTGGTGTACTTCGACGGCGGCGAGTGGAGCGAGATCGAGCTGCCGACGTCGGCGCTGCGCTCCAACATCAGGTGGGAGGGCGTGAAGGCCACCTGCGACGGCCTGTTCCTCTCCGGCTACGAGTTCCAGCCCGACGGCGGCCGGGCGGCGGTGGTCAACTCCTACCGGCGCCACGGCCAGTAGGTCACCCGGCCTCTTCGTCGGACACCCGCATCCACATCGCGGTCTGCTCGCTCTCGTAGACCAGGGTGTCTCCCTGGCGGAACTCGAAGCGGTACCGCGTGAGGATGCTGTCCTTCATCCGCCGGTTGCGCAGCGCCTGCGCCATCAGGGTCAGCGGCGTACCCGGCTTCGCCAGCGCCAGGAAGCGCGCCTCGTGGATGCGGGCGCCGTAGCCTATCCACCCGTCCCGGTGGCGCAGGCCCAGCACGTGGTAGGCGTGCACGAAGCCCAGCATCCCCGTCATGTGCACCATGAGGCCGCCGTTGACGTGCCGCGGGTGCCGCGTGGGGTGCACCTTCTGCGAGCGCGTGAGCGGGAGATCCTCGTGCGAGGGCATGGAGGCCACCACCCGGCCCGCCGCGAGGTCCACCTCCACTATCTCGTCGATCAACAGCGCCTCGGGCCCGTAGGGGCAGTCGTCCACGAAGGCCGGGTCGAGCGGCATCTACAGCGTCTCCTTGAAGAAGGTCGCGATGCGCTCCCACAGGCGCTGGGTCACCAGCGGGTCGGGCACCATGTGCGTGAAGTTGGTGAGCGGCAACACCGCGTGCGGCTTGCCGGCCCTGAACAGCGCGTCGGACAACTTGAGCGAGTGCAGGAAGTAGACGTTGTCGTCGGCGGTGCCGTGGATGAGCAGCAGCGGCCGCTTCGCCTGGTCGACGTACGACAGCAGCGAGCTGACCTCGTAGGCCTTCGGGTGCACCGCGGGCACGCCCAGGTAGCGCTCCGTGTAGTGCGTGTCGTAGTCGAGCCAGTCCACCACCGGCGCGCCGGCCACCGCGCTCTTGACGACGTCGCCGTGCTTCAGCGCCAGCAGCCCCGAGAGGTACCCGCCGAAGCTCCAGCCGTAGCTGCCCACGCGCGTGAGGTCGAGCTCCGGCACCCGCGCCGCGAGCGCTCGCAGCGCCGCCACCTGGTCACCCGCGGTGACGGTGGCGAAGTCGTGGGAGATGACGCGCTCCCAGGCCCGCCCGCGCCGCGGCGTGCCGCGCCCGTCGAACTTGACGACGATGAAGCCCTGGTTGGCCAGCCACTGCAGCACCAGGTTCTCTCGCAACACCTGCGTCACCTCCTGGTGGTGCGGACCGCCGTACACGTTCAACACCACCGGGTACTTCCGGCCCTTCACGAAGTCGCGCGGGCGCAGCACCGCGGCCCACGGGCCGTCGTTCGGCAACTGGAAGATGTCCGGGCTCACCTGCAGCGACGGCTCCACCGCCACCGAGGGCACCGGCACCGGCGCCCCACCCGCCGCCGGCAGCACCACCGTCTGCGGCATGGCCCGGGTCGAGGTGTGGCTGAGCGCGATGAAGGCGCCGTCGCCCGTCAGCCGCGCGGAGAGCGACTGCAGCCCCTGCCCCGGCACCGGCAGCTCCACCGGCGCGCCGCCCGCCTCCACCCGGTACAGCTTCGAGGCGGTGGGGTTGGCGCCGCCGGTGAAGTACAGCGCGCCGGCCTTCGGGTCGAAGCCCACCAGCGAGGCGAAGCCGGCGTCGGGCTTCACCCAGCTCGCGCGCAGCGCTCCGTCAGGTCCGCGCAGCTCCACCTCCCAGGCGCCGTTGCGCTCCGTGGCCCAGAAGAAGCCCTGGTCGCGCCACCACAGCGGGAACGACGAGTCGAGGTTGAGCCACGCCGCGTCTTCTTCCGCCAGCAGCACCCGGGTGGCGCCGGTCTTCACGTCGACGCTCAGCACCTGCTCCTTCGTCTGGTCGCGACTCTGCACCACCAGCGTCAGCGGTCCATCGGTCCACGTCACCTGCGCCAGGTAGGGGAAGTCGGCGTCGTTCCACTTCACCCACGTCACCGCGCCGCCGGCCACGGCGGTGAGGCCCAGGCGCACCGCGGCGTTCTTCTGGCCGGCGCGCGGGTAGAAGAAGACGTCGCCCGACGACTCCGGGTGCATGGGGTCGGCCACGGTGAAGGCCTCCACGCCCGCGTGGTCCGTCTCCTGGAAGGCGAGCCGCTTCGAGTCGGGCGACCACCAGTAGCCCTGGAAGCGGCCCATCTCCTCCTGCGCGACGAACTCCGCCAGGCCGTGGGGCTTGAGCGCGGTGCCGCCCTTCGTCACCGGCCGCTCCACGTTCTTCGCCAGCTCGATGCGCCGGACGTCGTGCTCCCGCACGTAGGACACCGAGCGACCGTCGGGAGAGAAGCGCGGGTCGATGCAGGCCCCCGGGCCCGTCTTCAACTCCGTCGCCTTCTGGGTGCTGCGCTCCACCACGTAGAGGCGCCCGGAGAGCCCCACCAGCAGCTTCGAGCCGTCCGCCGACAGCTGGTAGCTGGTGAAGCCGCGCGCCGAGACCCGCTGGCGCTCCAGGCGCGCCTTCTCGGCCGCGCTCAGCGTCTCTGCGGCGCCCGCCAACACCTGCGCCGGGGTCAGCAGCGCGCGCGTCTGGCCGGTGCCCAGGTCCAGCTCGTACAGCAGCTGCGTGTTGTCGCGCGGGCCGGCCCGGAGAAACAGCGCCGCCTTTCCATCGGGCGTCACCCGCACGTTGACCGGGCGCCCCGAGAGGTAGCGGCGGGTCTCGGCGAACTCGCGGAGAAAGTCGGTGTCGGTCACGGGCGTGGCGGTGAGCAGCGTCATGAGCATGGCTTCCATCGGCGCGGCGCTGTGTAGTGCAGCCGCCGCGGTCGGGGAACCCTCCAGGCGCGGCGCGGCGACGGAACGCCTGTGGCGAATTGACGCAGCGCCGGCCGGTAGGCACGATGCCCGGTACTCATGCGAACCTTCAGCCTGCTTACTCTGTGTGTCGCGGTGTCGGTGTTCGGGTCCGCCTGTGGCTCGCCCTCCGGCGTCACCGGCGGTGGCACCGGCGCCACCGGTGGAGGCCAGGCCAATGTGGGCGGTGGCAACAGCGGCGGTGGCGGCGGCGGCGGCAATGGCGGCGGCGGTCAGACCGCCACGGGCGGCGGCGGCGGCGGCGGCGAGGGGGGCCCGGGGACGTACTACAAAGACGTGCTGCCGATTACGCAGCGCTCCTGCAACGGCTGCCACGTCACCGGCGGCATCGCGCCCTTCGCGCTCGACAGCTACGCCGCGGTGAAAGACAAGGCCGCGCTGGTGGCCAACGCGGTGGAGACGCGCCGCATGCCGCCCTGGAAGGCGTCGAAGGACTGCGGCGGCGAATTCGTAGGAGACCGCTCGCTCACCGACGCGCAGATAGCGCTCGTCTCCGCCTGGAGCGCGCAGGGCGCCCCCGAAGGCGACCCGGCCGACGCGCCCCCGCCCATCGACCAGGCCGCGGAGCAGCTCCCGCGCATCGACTTCGAGGCGACGATGGCCACCGCCTACACGCCGCAGCTCCGCGACGACTACCGCTGCTTCATCATCGACCCCGGGTTGACGAGCAAGAAGACCGTCACCGGCTACGACATCCGCCCCGGCTCCAACAAGGTGGTGCACCACGTCATCGTGTACGTGGTCGACAAGGCCGCCGCGGAGGCCCGCGACGCGCAGAGCCCCGAAACGCCAGGCTGGGAGTGCTTCGGCGGCGCCGACGTCGCCAGCGACGGCGCGCTCGGGGCGTGGGCTCCCGGTGGCGCGGCGGTGCTCTACCCCTCGAACACCGGCATCGAGCTGGCCGCCGGCAAGGTGCTGGCCATGCAGGTCCACTACAACACCGACAACGGCGTGGAGGCCGACCAGACCACGCTCCGTTTGATGTACGGCACCGGCGCCGAGCGCGGCGCGTACCTGCTGCCGCTGGTGGCCTCCGGCTTCTCCATCCCCGCGCGCACCAACGGGTACACCTACAGCCGGGACTTCGCGCACCCCGCGCCCGTGCTGGGCACCATCAAGCTGTGGGGGTTCCTGCCGCACATGCACACGCGCGGAAAGCACATCACGATGGAGTCCGACTCCGAGTGCCTGGTGGATGTCCCCGACTGGGACTTCCACTGGCAGAGCCAGTACTTCCGTCAGTCGCCCTACCTGATGTCCGGCACCGACAAGGTGAAGATGACCTGCACCTGGGACAACCCCGACAACCAGACGCTGACCTGGGGCGAAGGCACCGACGACGAGATGTGCTTCGCCTTCGTCTACGCCTCGCTGTGACAGATTTCTGAGCCGTCCCCGCCTCGTCCTCCGAGCGGAGCGCCGGGGCACGCGGCTTGCTCCAGGGTCACTCCATGCGACCTCTGCCGGTGTTGCTGGTGACGATGAGCTGTGGCCTGGCGGCGCCGGTGGAGGTGCTGGACACGCCGGCGCTGGGGACGGTGACCAGCCGGGACGTCGACGTCGCGGACGCGGGTGCAGCCGACGCAGGTGCAGTCGACGCAGGGCCGTCCCCAGCCGACTGCGACGACCTCCCGCAGCAGCTCGAGCCCGCACGCGCGACCGCCCTGGAGACCTCGCTGCGGGCCCGGGGGAGCCCCACCCTGCGCGCCGAACACACCGACGCGCTCTCGCTGTTCCAGAGCGTCGGGGCGCAGTTCGACGCCGACGACGTCGCGGCGGGGTTGGTCGACCTGCTGGTGGCGCTCGACGACAGCCCCTTCGTGGCCGACGAGCTGGAGACGCGGGTGCAGTACGTCTTCGACGCCGCGTCCATCGAGCTCACCCGCACCCGGGCCGCCGGCCACCCCGCCCGCTTCTGGCAGCCGGCGGCGGCCGCCACCGTCGAGCGCCGGGGCGACGGGCGCTGGGAGCTGCTGGCGTTGACCCTCTACAGCACCACGCTCTTCGCCACCTCCGCAGAGGTCGAGCGCCTCCACGCCTGCACCCGGGAGACGACGGCGCCGCCACCGGCCGTCGGCTGGTCCTTCAGCGGGCTCACCTTCGAGGGCTGTGCCGTCACCGGCAGCTACCAGTACACCTCGCGGCCAGGCGACACCCTGCGCTGGGGTCGCGCGCGGGGACGCCCCGACGGAGTCTGGTGGGAGCCCCGCAACGGCCGCTGGCGACTGCTCCGCCCCGCGACGCTCACCATCGCACCCGAGAACTGGTGGCCCGACATCGCCGCGGCCGACTGCATCTGTGACGGCGTCGCCGGCTACGAGCTGCTCGTCGACACCGTGAGCGGCGAGTACAGCGACGTCACCCCCGCCATCAACTGCGTGGTGTGTTGACGCGAAGGGAGCGGTTTGTGCGATCCCTTTGGGCCGCGACGCGGTAGACCGCCAGCGCATGAGCTACACGGTCCTCGCGCGGAAGTACCGGCCCCAGGCCTTCGAGTCGATGACGGGCCAGGAGCACGTGGTCCGCACCATCGAGAACGCCATCAAGCTCGACCGGGTGGCGCACGCCTACCTCTTCGCCGGCCCCCGCGGCGTGGGCAAGACCACCGCGGCGCGGCTCCTGGCGCGCGCGCTGAACTGTGAGCAGGGGCCGACCGCGCAGCCCTGCGGCACCTGCAGGGCCTGCACGGAGATCCGCGACGGCACCTCCACCGACGTGGCGGAGATCGACGGCGCGTCGAACAACGGCGTCGAGAACGTCCGCGAGATCCGCGAGAACGCGAAGTACCTGCCGTCGGGAAGCCGCTTCAAGATCTACATCATCGACGAGGTGCACATGCTCTCGGGCGCGGCCTTCAACGCCCTGCTCAAGACCCTCGAAGAGCCGCCGCCGCACGTGAAGTTCATCTTCGCCACCACCGAGCCGGGCAAGCTCCCCGACACCATCCTCTCGCGCTGTCAGCGGCACAACTTCCGCCGCATCTCCAGCAAGGCCATGGTGGCGCGCCTGCAGGAGATCTCGAAGCTCGAGGGCATCTCCATCTCCGACTCCGCGCTCACCAGCATCGCCAACCAGTCCGAGGGCGGCATGCGCGACGCGCTCTCGCTGCTCGACCAGGTGGTCGCGGCCCGGGGCCTCACGCTCACCGACGACGACGTGGCCGAGGCGCTGGGCACCATCGACCGCAAGGTGATTCACGCGCTGGCCACCGCGCTCGTCCAGCGCGACGCGAAGACGCTGCTCAAGTGGGTCGACGAGCTGTGGACCCGCGGTGTCGACCTGAACGATCTCGCACACGAGCTGGCCGAGCACCTGCGCCACGTCTTCGTGGCCAGGGCCACCGGCGCGGCCCCCGAAGAGCTCGCCGAGGCCGACCGC
>CALNBU010001093.1 GCA_937875615.1 uncultured Archangium sp. | reverse complement strand
GGTGACGATGTCGCCCCTGGGCTGCGCGCCCGCCACCTTCTCCACGAAGCGCGCGTAGTCGCCGTCGGGCACGAAGCAGATCTCCATGGACTCCGGCTTGTGGGTGGTGACCAGACCGTGGCGCTCGGCGATGGCCCGCACCTGCGCCTTCTCGAGGTGCCCCACCGGGAAGACCAGCTCCTTGAGCTCGTCCTGCCCCAGGGTGAAGAGGAAGTACGATTGATCCTTCCGGTCGTCGGCGCCGCGGCGGAGCGTGTAGCGCCCCTCGTGCAGCGCCACCTGCGCGTAGTGTCCGGTGGCCAGCTTCGCCCCCAGCTGCCGCGCCCGCTTCAACAAGAAGCCGAACTTGACGTCCTGGTTGCACGCCACGCAGGGGATGGGCGTCTTGCCGTCGAGGTAGCTGCGCACGAAGGGAGAGACCACCTGCTCCTTGAACAGCTCCTCCACGTTGGCCACGTAGAACGGGATGCCCAGCTTCTCCGCCACCGCCCGCGCGTCGTCGATGTCGTCCGGGCTGCAGCAGCTCCCGCACTGCGCGGCGCTCTCGTAGCTCCAGACGCGCAGCGTCATGCCGATGACCTCGTGCCCCTGCTCCTTGAGCAACGCGGCGGCCGCCGACGAGTCGACTCCTCCAGACATGGCCACCACCACGCGCATGGGCCCTCCGATGCCACAGCCCGCGAAAACCTGAAAGCCCCCACCTTTTCCACAAGGCGGCGAGGAGGTGCCACATGTGGGCAACGCAGGGCGCCAGCCGCGCATGCACGCCATATAGGCATGAATTTACTGACTATTTCAGTGCACTTCCGAGCGACACGCCGCTCCGGGGGAAACGCGCCGGCCGCTCAGGCGCCCGACTGTGGGAAACCTTGTGGGAAACCCCGGAGCGCGGCGCGCAGGCCCTCTGGCGTGTTCTGCGAAGGGTCCTCCAGCTCCACCTCGAGGAGGAAGCGCGTGGCCTGCCCCACCAGCGGCGAGGGGCCGGTGCCGAGCGCCTCCATCAACGCCTTGCCGTCGAGCGCCAGCTCCCGACTGGTGAGCGGCGGCGCGGCGGCCAGCAGCGCCTCCACCCTGGCCTGGAGACCAGCCGGCGCGGAGCCCAGGGCGCGGTGCACCGCCAACAGGGGACCGGCGCGGGCGGCCGTCAGGTGAGACAGCCAGCGGCGCAGCGCGGCGTCGGAGGCGTCGCCCCGCGGCAACTCCGGCTGCGCGGCCAGCGCGCCGACCAGCTCCGCCACCCGCCCCGGGTACTTGAGACGGACCACCACCTCGCGCGCCTGCGGTGTCCCCAGCAGCAGCACCGCCAGGCGCACCGCCTCGTCGGCCGGCGCGCGCGCCACCGCCTCGAAGTCGCGGTCCACGGCCTCGGGGAAGAACGCGGCCAGCAGAGAGGTCTGCTGCAGCAGCGTCAGCCCCTTCGTCACCGCCGGCGCGCGCAGCAGCTTGTCGAACTCCTGCTGGATGCGCTCCATGGCCACGCGGCGGAAGACGTGGACCGTCGGGGGAATGGCCGCCGCGGTGGACGCCTCGATGGAGAAGTCGAGCACGGTGGCGAAGCGCACCGCGCGCAGGGGCCGCAGGCCATCTTCCAGGAAGCGCGCCATGGGCTCGCGCACCGCGCGGATGAGGCGGGCCCGGAGGTCCGCCTGCCCGCCGAAGGGGTCGACCAGCTCGCCGCTCAACGGATCCCACGCGATGGCGTTCATCGTGAAGTCGCGCCGCGAGAGGTCGACCGTGACGTCGTCGTGGAAGTCCACGGAGGAGGGACGGCGGCCGTCGAGGTACGCGCCCTCGGCGCGGAAGGTGGTGACCTCCACCCGCGCGCCCTTCTCGAGCACGGTGACGGTGCCGTGCTGCACGCCGGTGGCGATGACGCGCCGGAAGAGCCCCTGCACCTGCTCGGGTCGCGCCGCGCTGGCCACGTCGAAGTCCCTGGGCGACTGGCCCCGCAGGAGATCCCGCACGCAGCCGCCGACCAGGAAGGCGCGATGGCCCGCCTCCTGAAGCGCGGTCACCACCGACAGCACGGCAGGAGGAACGGAGGAGGACGAGAGCAAAGGTGACCTCCGCTGGGTCGCCCCAGCGGCCTGCGATTGGAGAAGTGTCCCCGGCAGGAATCGAACCTGCGACCCCAGCTTTAGGAAAGCTGTGCTCTATCCAACTGAGCTACGGAGACGAACACCGCAAGCGCCGCCCTGAACTCAGAAGGCCGGAGCCGCGAGCGCGACTCCGGCCTTCTCTTTAAGTGGGCACACCAGGTTTCGAACCTGGGACCCCCGCCGTGTGAAGGCGATGCTCTACCGCTGAGCTATGTGCCCTTAAAGCGGCGTGTTACCTGCCACGCGTCCTGAGTTGCGTCAAGCATCTCTTTTACAGCTTCGCGCTCAGGGCCCGCACCCGCTTCTGCAGCCCGGAGAGCTGCCGGCCGAGCTCCTTGAAGTCCTGCCGGGTGGCGAAGTTGAGCTGGTTGAGCACCACCCGCTGGGTCTGATCGAGCTGCTGCTTCGCCTGCTGCGCGCGCCCGATGACCTCCGCCACCTTCTGCGCGCGAGCCTCGTCGGCGAAGAGCTTCTCGAGCGCCTTCTGCGAGAGCTGCGAGGTGTACCGCTTCAGCGACTTTCTGATGCCCATGTCGGAGCCTCCTACCGCAGTGATGCCAACCAGCGCTTCGCCAACCCCCCGTACTGCAACCGCGCCGCGACCTGAGAGAGATCGCCCCTGGCCACCAGCCGCTTCTGCACGAGGGCCGCGATGGGGTCCAGCGTCCCGTCGATCAAGGCCCACCAGTCGTGCTGGCTGGCCCGGGCGAAGTAGCGCGGGGCGGCGCGCTCCAGCGCCTCGACCTCGACGAACCGCGGCGGCGGGAGCTGACCTGCCACCGGCCC
>CALNBU010001092.1 GCA_937875615.1 uncultured Archangium sp. | reverse complement strand
GCGGCGGACTCGTGCGCCAGGCGCGGCGCGCGGCCCAGCAGCACCTGCGCCAGCTCCGCGGGAGGAATCACCACCGGGAGGAAGCGCCGGAGGTTCTGCGCGGTGGCGGGCCCGCGGAGGAACTCCCCGTCGCGCAGCAACCCGAAGCGCTCGCCGTCGGTGGTGAGCGCCGCCTGCGGCCGCCCGAAGAAGTCGAGCTGCGTGAGGTGGATGGCCGGCGGCGCCACCGCGAGGAACAGGTCCACCGAGCCCTTGCCCTCGGCCGCGTCGATGAAGAGCCGCGCGTCTCCGGACAGCGTGGTGACGCCGGCCTCCGCCAGCGCCACCCGACGCAGGCAGTCGGCGGCGTCGACGGGCGGGCCCTCGCGGCCCAGCTCCACGCGCTTCACGGGACAACCCAGCAGCAGCAACGAAGTCAGTAGAACGGAGCGGCGCACCATGGCGGGGCCGACGTTTAGCCGCTATGAGCCGACTTTACGGCCATGAGCTTCGACGAACTGCTCCACTACCTTCGCCTCGGCGGGCTCACCATCGTGGTCATCCTCCTGTCTTCGCTGCTGGCGATGGCGGTGGGCATCGAGCGCCTCATCTCTCTGTGGGGCGTGGGCACGCGCGGCCGCGAGCTGGGTCAGCTCATCGCCCGGCACCTGCTGCGCGGCGAGGTGGCCGCGGCCCGCAGCGCCGCAGAGCGCTCGACCGCGCTGGCCGCCGACCTCTTCCGCGCGGGCTTCGAGCGCGCCGCCAAGACCACCGGCCCCAACCTCGACGCCGCGGTGGGCCGGGAGCTGGTGGCACTGCGCCTGAAGCTGCGGCGCGGCCTGTGGATCCTCGGCACCATCGGCGCGGTGGCCCCCTTCGTGGGGCTGTTCGGCACGGTGTGGGGCATCATGCGCAGCTTCAAGGACCTCGGCCTCGACGTGAGCGCCGGCGGCACCGGCGGCTCGGCGGCGGTGATGTCGGGCATCTCGGAGGCGCTCATCGCCACCGCCGTGGGCATCGTGGTCGCCGTGCAGGCGGTGGTGCTGTTCAACATCTTCCAGGCCCGATTGGCGCGGTTGGGCGCGGAGTTCAAGCTCATCGCCGAGGAGTTCGTCGAGCTGCTTCGCGAGGCGGCGCCCAGCGGGCGGTTGCCCGCGCCCACCGAGTCCACGCCCCCCACGGTGAGCTGACCCATGGCCATCTCCGGGCCAGGCGGCGGCGACGACTTCGAGAGCGACGAGGGCGGCGGCTTCTCCGACATCAACATCACGCCGCTGACCGACATCTTCCTGGTGCTGCTCATCATCTTCATGGTGACCAGCAGCGTCATCGTGAACTCCTCCAACGGCGCCAAGGCGGGGCTCAAGGTGAACCTCCCGCAGGGCGGCAGCGCCGACGTGGCCACCCGCTCCACGGACCTGGTGGTGGCGGTGCTGGCCGACGGGCGGCTGGTGCTGGGCGGCGACGTGGTCTCGGAGGCCGAGCTCAGGCAGGCCTTCGACGCGGCCCACGCCGAGTCCTCCGACACCATGGTGGTGGTGCAGGCCGACGAGGGCGTGCCGCACGGCAAGGTGGTGGAGGTGATGGAGCTGGCCAAGGCCGCGGGGCTGGCCCAGCTGGCCATCGGCGTGCGCGACACGCCGAAGTAGCCGGCGCCGCTGGCTCTACACGTCGAGCTCTTCGACGTGCGCGGAGTTCTCCATGATGAACTTGAAGCGGGCCGACACATCCTTGCCCATCAGATCGTTGATGGTGCGGTCGGTCTCCAGCTCGCTGTCGATGGACACCTTGAGCGCCAGGCGCTTCTTGCGGTCGAGCGTGGTCATCTTGAGCTCGTCGGGCGTCATCTCGCCCAGGCCCTTGAAGCGCATGATGTTGGGCTTCTGGTTGGCGCGCGCCTTCTCCTTGATGATGCGGTCCCGGTGGTCGTCGTCGAGCGCCCAGTAGGTGTCCTTGCCCAGGTCGACCCGGTAGAGCGGCGGCTGGGCGATGTAGACGTGCCCCCCGGTGATGAGCGGCCGCAGGTGTCGATAGAAGAACGTCAGCAGCAACGTGGAGATGTGCAGCCCGTCGGCGTCGGCGTCCATCAACAGGAAGATCTTCCCGTAGCGCAGCCGCGAGAGGTCCACGTCCGCCCCCAGCCCGCACCCCAGCGCCGAGGCGATGTCCTGCAGCTCCTTGTTGCCGGCCACCTTGTCGGTCGACGCCTGCTCGGCGTTGAGCACCTTGCCGCGCAGCGGGAGGATGGCCTGGGTGTGGCGGTCGCGGCCCTGCTTCGCCGAGCCGCCTGCGGAGTCGCCCTCCACGATGAACAGCTCCGAGTCCTCGGGATCCGTCGAGGAGCAGTCGGCCAACTTGCCCGGCAGGTTCAACTTGTGGCTGACCGCCGACTTGCGACTCACCGCCTGGCTCGCCGCGCGTGAGGCCTCGCGGGCGCGGGCCTCAATGGCGTCTAGCGAAACGGCGGCCTTGCGGGCGGCGACATCCTCGCGCTTGTAGGCGGCGATGCGGTCCAGAACGTCGCTCATCAGGCGTCCTCGTCTTCGATCGGCGCGTGGGAGACGCGCACCAGTTCAGCCAGGGCGGCGGCGGCGCGGCCGTCGTCGATGACGGCGGCGGCCCGTTCAGCGCCCGATTTCAGGTCTTCAGCCCGACCGG
>CALNBU010001091.1 GCA_937875615.1 uncultured Archangium sp. | reverse complement strand
GAAGAAGGTCATCAAGGAGCTGTTCCCCTACGGCGCCTGAGTCGTCCTCGGGTTTGAACCAATCGTGAGTCCTGGCGGAGCGGCGTGAGGCCAGCGCCCCGGGGCTCCCTTCCAGAAGTCAGGAGTGTGTCATGCGCGTCAAAAAGGGTTTCAAGGCTCGTCGTCGTCGTAATCGCATTCTCAAGCTTGCGAAGGGCTTCCGCGGCCGTCGCAAGAACTGCTACCGCCGTGCGAACCAGGCCGTCGAGCGCGCCCTGGACTACGCCACCCGCGACCGCGCGGTGCGCAAGCGCAACTTCCGTTCGCTGTGGATCGTCCGCATCAACGCGGCGGCTCGCACGGTCGGTCTGTCGTACAGCAAGCTGATCGCAGGTTTGACGAAAAACAAGGTCGCCATCGACCGCAAGATCCTCGCGGACCTCGCGGTGCACGACCTGCAGGGCTTTGGTGCCGTGGCTGAAATCGCCAAGGCGGCCTGAAGAACTGTTCTGTCGTTCTTGATCTCACGGGGTCGCTCTTGAAAAGGAGCGGCCCCGTTTTTCATTCTGGTGGCGCATGCAAGAGAAACTGACGGCACTCCTCGAGACGGCCCGCGGTGAGCTGGCGACGGCAGCCACGCCGGAGTCGGTAGAGCAGTTGCGGGTGAAGTACCTGGGCAAGAAGGGGGCGCTGTCGGGCATCCTCGGCGGCATGGGCCGCCTGGCGCCCGACGAGCGGCGGGCGCTGGGCGAGAAGGCCAACGCGGCCAAGGCCGAGCTGGAGACCTGGCTGCAGGAGGCCGCGGCGCGCGGCGAGGCGCAGGCGCTGGAGGCGGAGCTCAACGGCCCCAGGCTGGACGTGACGTTGCCGGGCCGCCGCCGCGCGCAGGGGCGCCGGCACCCGGTCTCCCAGACGCTCGAGGACATCTGCGCCACCTTCGCCCGCCTGGGCTTCGTGGTGGAGCAGGGGCCGGAGATCGAGACCGACTGGTACAACTTCGAGGCGCTCAACATGCCCGCGGATCACCCCGCGCGCGACATGCAGGACACCTTCTACGTGGATCCGACGACGGTGGCGGGGACGGGCCCGGTGGTGCTGCGGACGCACACCTCGGGCACGCAGATCCGCACCATGCTCCGGCAGAAGCCGCCGGTGCGCGCGGTGATGCCCGGCCGCGTCTACCGCAAGGACAGCGACCAGACCCACACGCCCATGTTCCATCAGGTCGAGGGGCTGCTGGTCGACGAGAAGGTCACCTTCGCCGAGCTCAAGGGCACCCTGGCCGCCTTCGCCACCGCCTTCTTCGGCCCGGCCACGAGGACGCGTTTCCGCCCCTCGTTCTTCCCCTTCACCGAGCCCTCGGCGGAGGTGGACGTCTCGTGCGTGTTCTGTCGCGGCGCGGGCTGTCGGGTGTGCAAGCAGACCGGTTGGCTGGAGGTGCTGGGCAGCGGCATGGTGCACCCCAACGTCTTCCGTCACGCGGGCTACGATCCGGCGCAGGTGACCGGCTTCGCCTTCGGCATGGGCGTGGAGCGGTTGGCGATGCTTCGCTACGGCATCGACGATCTGCGCACCATGTTCGAGAACGACTACCGCTTCGTCGCGCAGTTCTAAGAGGACGCTCCCGTGAAAATCTCTCTCAAGTGGCTGTCTGACTACGTCGCGCTGCCGGCCTCGGTCGACGAGCTCGCGCGTCGGCTCACGATGGCGGGCCTCGAGGTCGAGGGCATCGAACGTCCGGGCGAGGCCCTGCGCGGCGTGGTGGTGGGGCAGATCCTGGCGTCGGAGAAGCACCCCAACGCCGACAAGCTCTCGGTGACGCGCATCGACGACGGCTCCGGCGCGCCGCTGCAGGTGGTGTGCGGGGCGAAGAACTACCAGGTCGGTGACAAGGTCCCCCTGGCGACGGTGGGCGCGTCGCTGCCCGGCGGCCTGAACATCGGCAAGGCGAAGATGCGCGACGTGGAGAGCTTCGGGATGCTCTGCAGCAGCCGCGAGCTGGGGCTGACGGAGGAGAGCGCGGGGCTGTTGATCCTCGACCCGGCGCTGAAGGTCGGCACGCCCATCGCGCAGGCACTGGGCCTCGACGACGTCCTCTTCGAGGTGAACGTCACCCCCAACCGCAGCGACGCGCTCTCGCACCTGGGCATCGCGCGCGAGGTGGCTGCCCTGCTGGGGACGCCGCTCAAGAAGCCGGTCGCGACGCTCGCCGAGACAGCGACCCCCGCGGCCGACAAGGTGAAGATCCGCATCGACGAGCCCGCGCGCTGCTGGCGCTACGCCGGCCGCGTCATCGAGGGCGTCACCGTGCAGCCCTCGCCCGCCTGGGTGCAGCAGCGGCTCAAGGCCGTGGGCGTGCGGGCCATCAACAACCTGGTCGACGTCACCAACTACGTGATGCTCGAGTACGGGCAGCCGCTGCACGCGTTCGATCTCGATCGCATCGGCGGGGCCCAGGTGGTGGTGCGGACCGCGAAGCCGGGCGAGACGCTCAAGACGCTCGATGGAAAGGCGCGCGCGCTGCACCCGGAGGATCTGGTCATCGCCGACGAGCGCGAGGCGCTGGTCATCGCCGGGGTGATGGGCGGCGAGTCGAGCGAGGTGACGGCGAAGACCTCGCGGGTGCTGCTGGAGTGCGCCACCTTCGCGCCCGCCACGGTCCGGCGCTCGTCGAAGCGCCACGGCCTGCACACCGAGTCTTCGCACCGCTTCGAGCGCGGCACGGACGTCTC
>CALNBU010001090.1 GCA_937875615.1 uncultured Archangium sp. | reverse complement strand
CCTGACGCCGCGTGGCGATCTCCTGATTCGAGAGACCGTCGACCGCCAGCACCGCCACCTCGAGCTCCGCGCCGCTCAACGACGACCAACGCGCGCGCAGCAGCCCCGCCTCTTCGCCCGCCGGCGCCTGACTCCAGGCCACCAGTCCGCCCGGCAACACGAGGAAGCTCACCAGCCGGCCCCGTGCGCGATGCCCAGCGCCAACCTCGCCACGTGCAGCAGCTCGGCGCGGGTGTCGAGGCCCAACCGCCGGCGCACCTGCGACAGCACCCGCGAGAGCCGCGGCGGATCGACCCCCAGCTCGTAGGCGATGGCCTTCATCGCGTGCCCACGGGCGAGGAGCGCCAGCGCGTTGCGCTCGAGGGTCGAGAGCGTCACCGCCGACGCGGCGCTCCGCAGCGCCGCCCGGGGCTCGTTCTCGCGGGCCACGATGAAGCGCCGCCCGTCGACCTCGAAGTCGTCGACCAGGCTCCAACGGCCCTGCACCACCGCCGTCCAGCCGGCGAGCGCCTCCCCGTCGTCCCCGGAGCTCCGCGCCCGATCTGCGCGACGCACCATCGCCCGCAAGGCCTCCAGCGCCGGCTGACTCCGAGGCTCGGCGTGCAGCGTCCGACCATCCGGGGAGAACACCGCCTCCACCGGCCGCCGGGCCCGACGGGTGCGCGCGACGGCCGTCATGTGTGCCAGGAGATGCCTCAGCGTGTGCGCTCCTTCGCGGCCCAGCTGGAGACGACCGGGGACGCCGTAGCCCAGGAGCTCCCCATGACCATCGGTGTCGAGGGCGGTCATGATGAGCCAATCGCCCCCTCCAGAGGCCTTCGCGAGCCGACGGGGGCCACCGTCGTCAGGGAACGCCTCACCGAGGGTCTGCACCGGCGGCCCGCAGAAGACCTGCCGGTGCTCCTCCAGCGTGAAGTTCCCGAACAACCCGTCCCACGCCCCCAACAACGCCTCGGTGTTGGAGTGGATGGGCGCGGTCATCGACGCGACGCCGGCCTCGCTGTCCCAGCGAAAGCGGGAGCAGGCCCGCTGCTCGCCGTCGACCAGGTTGCCCATCGCCTCGCGCACCGCCACCGCCCAGTCGGCGTCGTCCGGCAAGGGCGCGTACACCGCGTCGAGGACCCGACCCACTCTACGTGCCGACAGCTTCATCGAGGCCCCCCGACCCGCCTTCGTTCCATGGAGCGGGGCAATTTGCGGCGCCGCTCAGCTCCTGACCATGGTCATTCGTTGCACTTCAGATGCTGATCGACCCCTCGCGGAAGTCGGTCTTTGCGATGTGCACGTTGACGCAGACCGGCTTGCCCGACTTCGCGATGCGCTTCGCCTCGTCGAGCGTCTCGTCGATCTTCGCGGGGTCCGTCAGCAGCAGCCCCACCCCGCCGTAGCCCTCGGCCACCTTCTGGTAGTCGGTGCGAAGCAGGGTGGTGGCCACGTCGGAGCCCAGCAGCGTCACCTGATCGCGCGCGATCTGCGCCCAGGAGGCGTCGGTGCCGATGACCGCGATGGGCGCCATGCCGTGCCGCACGAAGGTGTCAAACTCCGCCAGCGAGTAGGCCGAACTGCCGTCGCCGTAGATGATCCACACCTCCGACTTCGGGCGCACCGCCGCAGCGCCCGCCGCGAAGCCGCCGCCCACGCCCAGCGTGCCGAACACCCCGGGGTCGAGCCAGGACAGCGGCCGGCGGGGCTTCAGGATGTACGCCGCGGTGGCCACGAAGTCGCCGCCGTCGGCCACCAGCACCGAGTCGTCGGCCAGCTTCTCTTCGAGGCGCAGGAAGAACTGCAGCGGGTCGACCAGCTCGCCGCCCGTCTTCGCCTTGCCGCGGATCTCCTGGTCTCGCGCGTCCTCGCGCTGACGGCAGGCACGGTGCCACGCGCTCCAGTCGCGCGCCCCGCGCACCCGCCTCGCCAGCCCCTCCAGGAACTCGCCGGGGTGCATGCGCAGCGCCAGCTCCGGCGTGCGGTTCTTCGTCAGCTCCTCGGTGGAGAGGTTGGCGGCGATGACCTTCGTGTCCTTGCCGAAGCCCAGCCCGTACTTCAGCCGGAAGTCGAAGGGGAAGCCGCACACCACCGCCACGTCGGCCTCCTTGAGCGCCTTGCCGCGGGCGTGCCGGTACTGCACCTCGCCGTCGCGGCCCAACAGGCCGCGGGCCATGCCGCCCAGCCACGTGGGCGCGCCGAGCTTCTTCAGCGCCGCCGCGACGCGCTCAGGCGCCTGCGAGTTCACCAGCGTCTGGGAGCCCACCACGATGGCCGGCCGCTGCGCGCCGCGGAGCAGCTCCGCCGCCTTGTCGAGCTGCGCGCTCAGGCGCACCCGGGGGAGCTTGAGCTCCGGGGCCGAGGCCCGCACGTCGACGTGGGGCACGTGGAACTGCCGGTAGAGGTGCCCCGAGAGGTACAGCTTGAGCGCCTTCTGCTGCAGCGTCCTGGGGTTGGAGAGGCCGGCCTCCTTGATGAACCACTCCTGGACGATGGACTCCGGGTACAGCACGTCGACCGGCACCTCGATGAAGACCGGGCCTGGCACCCCGCTGGTCGACTCCCTGACGGCGCGCTTCACCGCCGGCGCCAGCTGGGCCACGGTGGTGCACCGCGCCATCCACTTCACCGACGAGGCCACCAGCGCCAGCTGGTCGATGTCCTGCAAGGCGCCGCGGCCCTTCAGCACCGTGGCCGTCGCTCCGCCGAAGAGGATGACGGGCGACTGCGCCAGCTGCGCGTTCTTCAGCGCCGTCAGGGTGTTGGTGACGCCGGGCCCCGCGGTGACGGCCGCCACCCCGGGCAGCCCCGTCATGCGGGCCACCGCGTCGGCGGCGAACACCGCGTTGCGCTCGTCGCGCACGTCGATGACCTGGAGGCCGTGGTCCTTCGCGCCCACCAGCAGCGGAGAGATGTGGCCTCCCACCAGGGTGAAGACGTGACGGATTCCGGCGGCGGCGAGCGTGCGGGCGACGGCGTCGCCCCCGTGGCGTGCGAGAGTCATGGCGCGGCGGATATTGGCGTCACCCGCCGCCACCTGCACCACGTTTCGTCACCACG
>CALNBU010001089.1 GCA_937875615.1 uncultured Archangium sp. | reverse complement strand
TGGCACCGGCACAACCGGGCCCGCCTCCGGCACCTACTGGCTGTGGCTGGGTGGCTTCGCCGTCGACGAGTTCAGTTGCTTCTTCTTCGGTGATGGCTGCGAGGAATTCGCCGCAGCCACTCAACACGTCGTCATCCCCACGGGAACCGCGACGTTGACGTTCCAGTTCTCAATCCCCAACTGCGGCGACGCCGAGTACAGCAGCTACAGCGGCGCCTCCGGCAACCTCGACCTGTTCAACGTCAAGGTCGACGGCACGACGCTGTTCGTCGCCAACAACTACGACGCGACCTGCGGCATCGCGACGTACCGTGAGGTCAGCATCAACCTGAACAACTACGCCAACGGGGCTTCGCACGAAGTGCGCTTCCTCGGGTACACCGCCGACCTCAATACCCTGACCAACTTCATGGTCGACGACGTGAAGCTGACGGTCTGCCAGTGACGGCCGGCGGACTATTTCCGCCGCCAGCGGGTTAAACGCCTCCCATGAGCGCCACCGTCCTCGTCGTCGACGACGACCGAGCCAACCTCGAATCGGTCTGCCGCATCTTCCAGAAGGAGGGCGTCGCCACCCTCGCCGCCACCAACGGACAGGAGGCGCTGGAGCTGCTGCGCAAGCCTGAGGTGGGCATCGTGGTGAGCGACCTGATGATGCCCGGCGTCGATGGCCAGGCGCTGCTGCGGGCCTCCCGCGCCATGCGGCCCGACGTGGAGGTGGTGCTGATGACCGCCTACGCCACGGTGGAGACCGCGGTGGCCGCCATGCGCGAGGGCGCCTACGACTTCATCACCAAGCCGCTCAAGCGCCACTCGCTGGTGAAGGCCGTGGAGAAGGCCTCTGAGAAGCGGGCGCTGGTGGCCGAGAACCGAGACCTCAAGGCCCGGCTGGAGGCCATCGGCACCCGCGCGCTGGTGGGCCAGTCGCCCGCCTTCCGCGCCTTCATGGACCTGCTCAAGCAGGCCGCTCCCACCACCGCCACCCTGCTGCTGCTCGGCGAGTCGGGCACCGGCAAGGAGCTCGCCGCGCGCTACGTGCACGAGAACAGCGCCCGGGCCCGCGGCCCCTTCGTGGCGGTGAACTGCGCGGCGCTGCCGGAGTCGCTGCTGGAGGCCGAGCTCTTCGGCCATGAGCGCGGCGCCTTCACCGGCGCGGTCGCGCGCAAAGAGGGCCGCTTCGAGCGCGCGCATGCCGGCACGCTCTTCCTCGACGAGGTGGGCGAGATGTCGCCCTCGGCGCAGGTGAAGCTGCTGCGCGTGCTGCAGGAAGGTGAGCTGGAGCGCCTGGGTGGCACCAGCACGGTCAAGGTGGACACCCGCGTCATCGCCGCCACCAACAAGGATCTCCAGCGGGAGGTGCAGGAGGGCCGCTTCCGCGAAGATCTCTATTTCCGCCTCAACGTGGTCGAGGGGCGCATCCCCTCGCTCGCCTCCCGCCGGGAAGACGTGCCGCTGCTGGCCGAACACTTCCTCCGGCGCTACGCGGCGAAGAACTCCAAGCTCGTGCGCGGCTTCTCCGACGAAGCCCTCCGGGTGCTCGAGAACTACGCGTGGCCCGGCAACGTGCGCGAGCTCGAGCACGCGGTGGAGCGCGCGGTGGTGCTCAGCCGCAACGAGGTCATCGACGTGGGAGATCTCCCCGAGGCCATCCGCAAGGGGCCCATCGGCTCCGCCTCACAGATCGTCATCCCCATCGGCACGCCCTTCGAAGAGATCGAACGTCGCGTCATCCACGAGACGCTGCGCCACACCCGCGGCGACAAGAACCTCGCCGCGCGCATGCTGGGCATCGCCGCGCGCACCATCTACCGCAAGCTGGCCGCCGAAGAGGGCGAGGCGGCCCCGAAGCACGACGGCACGGCCTGACTCAGACGGCGCCGATGGCGTCGAGCAGCGCCTCGGCCGCCGCGCTCAGCCGCTTCGCCAGCGCCTCGTCGTCCGCCTCGCGCGCCAGCACCAGCATCAGCTCCACCAGGTCTGGCGCCGACACCTCGTCGCCCTTGAAGTCTGGCTGCGCAGCCAACGCCGCGTCGGCCGCCAGGTGCAGCTCGTCGAGGTCCATCAGCCGGTCGATGGCCTCCACCCGGACCCCCAGGGCCCCGTGCTTCGCCAGCTCCGTCAACGCGGTGATGGCGCCGGGCTCGTCGCCCTTCGCGGCCTGCATGCAGGCCCGGGTGACGCCGACGCGCTCCGGCAGCAGCGACTCTTCGATGCGCACGAAGCGCTCCGCCAGCTCGTCGAGGCCCTTCTCCGCCAGCAGCTCCGCCAGCTCGTCGAAGATGTCCTGCCCTTCGTCGCCCAGCCCCGCCAGGACGTCCCACGAAAAGTCGACGACGCGCTCCGGAGGCCGAGCGGCCAGGTACGCCTCCACCACCTTGAAGCGCGTCTCCAGCGTGCCGTCGTCGCGCTGTCCGTGCAGCGCGCCGGCCAGCGCCTCCATCAGCCGCTCCAGCGCGATGATGACGTCACCGGAGTGAGGCGTCCCCGGCAGCAACCGCCGCCACAGCTCGTCGGCCGCGGCGAAGGGGAACGGCTTGAACTGGCCGGTGCCCTTCCATTCATGGGTCCACTCCGACGCGATGCGCACCGGGAAGCGCTCGGCCGCCAGCGCGATGAAGCCCGCCTCGGTCATCGGCACGCCGTAGTGCGCGAGCGTCCCCAGGATGGCCTCGGTGGAGAAGGTGTCGAGGCCCTTCGACTGCCACTGCTTGTCGACGCGACCGCTCATGTCAGTGGTGGTGACCGGTGTGGGCGTGGGCGCGCTCCAGGCGCTCCCGCACACCCATGATGAAGGCCTGATCGCCGCCCACCTTCTGCACCAGGTGTCCCAGCAGGTGCGCGATGGAGTCGGCCAGACCCCACTTCTGCTCTTCGGCGGCGGCGTCGAAGAGCGCGATGCCCAGCGTCTTCACCTGCTCGAGCTCCCCCAACTGGAAGAGCGCGTCGAGCGCGTGGTAGC
>CALNBU010001088.1 GCA_937875615.1 uncultured Archangium sp. | reverse complement strand
GGCCCAACGCTGACCCAGTCCGACCTCGACGCGCTCAAGCAGAAGATCTCCACCTCGGGGCTCTCGGTCCCGGAGCGCGTGCGCGCCGCCTGGGCCTCGGCCGCCAGCTTCCGCGGCACCGACATGCGCGGCGGCGCCAACGGCGCGCGGGTGCGCCTCGCGCCGCAGAACAAGTGGGCGGCCAACACCCCCGCCGAGCTCGCCAGGGTCATCTCGAAGCTGGAGGCGATTCAGAAGGGCTTCAACGCCGGCAGCCGGAAGGTGTCGCTGGCAGACCTCATCGTGCTGGCCGGTAACACCGCCATCGAAGAGGCGGCGAAGAAGGCCGGCGTCACGGTGACGGTGCCCTTCACGCCCGGCCGCACCGACGCCACCCAGGCGCACACCGACGTCGCGGCCTTCGCGGCCATGGAGCCGAAGGCCGACGGCTTCCGCAACTACTACGCGACCGGCAACGAGCTGTCTCCCGCGCAGCTGTTCGTCGACCGCGCCAACCTGCTGACCCTGACGGTGCCGGAGACCACGGTGCTGCTCGGGGGCCTGCGCGCGCTCAACGCCAACACCGGCGGCTCGAAGCTGGGCGTGCTGACCTCACGGCCCGGCCAGCTCACCAACGACTTCTTCGTCAACCTGCTCGACATGTCGACCGAGTGGAGGAAGTCGAAGACCGAGGGGGTCTACGACGGCGTCGACCGCGCCACCGGCAAGGCGAAGTGGGCGGCCTCCCCCGTCGACCTCCTCTTCGGCTCGCACTCCGAGCTACGCGCCATCTCCGAGGTGTACGCGCAGGCCGACGGCCAGCAGCGCTTCGTGGCCGACTTCGTGAAGGCCTGGGCGAAGGTGACGGAGCTCGACCGCTTCGACCTCAAGCGCTGAGCCGCACGCCCGCGAGGAGCGAGGGCCCGTCGGCGACGTTCGCCGGCGGGCCTTCGTTCGTCTTCAGCGCGCCACGCCGCGGCGACGAACCCCATCGGTGGGCCGGCGCGTCAACGAGGCGTCGTCGACCACGTCGACGGTGTAGAGCCCGAAGCGGTTGCGGTAGTTGCCCCACTCGTAGTTGTCGGTGAGCGACCAGTAGTTGTAGCCGATGACGTTGACGCCCTCGTCGCGGGCGCGCTGCAGCCAATAGAGGTGCGCCTCCAGGTGCTGCGCGCGCGTCATGCCGTCTTCCCGGGGCTTCCCGTCGTCGGTGGGCATGCCGTTCTCCACCACGTACAGCGGCAGCTTCGGCGCGCGCCGGGCGAAGTACTTGAGCGCGTGGAAGAAGGACTCCGGGTGGAACCGCACCCGCCAGTATTCGGCGTTGCCGGCGCGGGCCACCGAGAAGTCCGGCGGGTTGAACGAGTAGTAGAAGTCGACGCCCACGTAGTCCATGCGGTCCTTCGCCGCGTCGAAGAACCAATCGTCGAACCAGCGCACCGGCGCCGGCAGCCACACCACGTTGGCG
>CALNBU010001087.1 GCA_937875615.1 uncultured Archangium sp. | reverse complement strand
CGAGCTCACGAGGGGCCGCTCCTACCAGGCCGCCGCACCGCACCGCCCCGAATCAGAGCGGCTTCCACAGGCGCCGCGGCACCAGCACCTCCACGATGAAGTAGCCATTCCCAGCGCCACCGGGAGACCAGGCCGCCGCCCACAGCACGTTCTGCCCATCGTCCGTCAGCGACACGCGGGGCTGGTACCCCCAGCCGTCGCCCGACAGCCAGCTCCCGTCGGGCAGCACGCCCACCGACCAGGTGCGGCCCTCGACCAGGTCGCGCACGTACACGCCCTTGCGGCCGCCGTAGTAGTCGACCCCGGTGAAGGCGTTCACCGAGAGGGCGGCGTAGCGACCGTCGGGCGTCAGCGTGGGCTGGTCACCGGTCAACACGATGTAGGACTCCTTCGGCGCGCTCCCGGGCAGCGTCTCCACGTGGGTCAGCGCGTCGTCGAAGACCCGGGTCTGCGTGCCGGCGGCGGCGTCGATGAAGTGCAGGTCGAGCGCTCCGTTGGCCGAGAGCCCCCACAGGAACTTCGAGAGGTCGCGCGAGAAGGCCCAGCGATTTCCGTGGGCCGGCAGCGCGGCGCTCAGGCTCTCCGGCAGCAGCGGCACGTTGGTCCCCGCACTCAGGTCCATCACCCGCCACAGGCGCTGCAGGTACTCGCTCTCGAAGTTCATCGTCGAGCGCACCACCAACCGCGCGCTGTCGTCGGAGAAGACCAGCGAGTTCCGGCTGGCCACCTGCGCCCCGGGCCAGGCATCGAGGGCCGCCAGCGGCGCGGCGCCGCGCTTCACGTACAGCCCCGCCATGTCGCCGAAGACCAGCGTCTCGCCGTCGGGCGACACCCGCTGCAACCCGAAGTTGCGCATCATGTTCTGCTCTTCGGGCGTCAACACCGGCTCTCGTCCTGCGGGCGTCACCCGCCAGGCCTGGGTCCCTTCGAGCACCACGCGCCTGTCGTAGCAGACCTCGGAGGTGGCGGAGGTGGTCCCGGTGGCCGGGTCATACAGCTTCCCCGACGACGCCAGCACGCGGTTGCCGATGAAGCAGGCGGGCTCGAGGCGCAGGAACATGGCGTAGTCGGACACCGCGCGGCAGCGGACCTTCGCGCGATACGAGCGGCTGTCCACCAAGGCCACCAACGACACCTCGAACAGGCCGGTGCGGGTCGGCACGCAGTGCATCAACCCGTACACCTGTCCGCCGGCGGCGGTGCTCCACTCGACCTCGAACTGGTCGGCGTCGGCGCCCTCCAGCCCGATGGAGATGACATCGCCGCGCTTCCGCGCCTCGTCGTCGAGCACGTAGAGGAAGCCCTTGGTGCCCAGCGCGTTCTGCGGCGAGGTCACTTCGGACCAGCGCACGTTGGCCACCGGCACGTCGGTCCACTCCACCAACAGCTGGCCGTCGCCCACCGGGAGCGTGATGCCGTCGACCGTGGTCGGCCCGGGTTCCACTTCGCCACAGCCCATCAGCACCACCAGACAGCACACCCCGAAGTTGAGTCGCATCCCGCAAGATGTATGGCGCCACGGCGCGCCCGTGCAATGTCGTCTCTTGCGCACACGCCGCGCCGGAATGCCGCTGCGCTCCACCCCGGCCCCGCGCCATGATGGGCCGATGTCGACCCGGAACGCACACCGCAGCTCCATCGAAGACCCCGAGAGCTATTGGCGCGACGCGGCGGAGGCGGTCGACTGGTCCGTCTTCCCCACCCGCATCCTCAACTTCGACCAACCGCCCTTCGCCCGCTGGTTCGAGGGCGGCGTGATGAACACCTGCCACAACGCCGTCGACCGCCACGTCGACGCCGGGCGGGGCGCGCAGCCCGCCTTCATCTACGACTCGCCGCTGGCCGGAGAGCAGCGGGTGGTGACCTACGCGGAGCTGCGCTCCCAGGTCTCGCGCTTCGCGGGCGCGCTCCGGGAGCTCGGCGTCGGGAAGGGCGACCGGGTCATCATCTACATGCCCATGGTGCCGGAGACGGCGGTGGCCATGCTGGCCTGCGCGCGCCTGGGCGCAGTGCACTCGGTGGTCTTCGGCGGCTTCGCCTCGGCGCAGCTCGCCGCGCGCATCGACGACGCGAAGCCGAAGGTGGTGGTGTGCGGCGCCTGCGGCCTCGAGCCCGGCCGGGTGGTCCCCTACAAGGAGCTCGTCGACCACGCGCTGGCGCAGAGCCGCCACGAGGTCTCCCACGTGGTGGTGCTGCAGCGGCCGCAGAGCCCGGCCACCCTGCACGAGGGCCGCGACCTCGACTGGCACGAGCTCCTGGAGCGCGCCGAGCCGGCGCCCTGCGTCGACGTGCCGGCCACCCACCCGCTCTACATCCTCTACACCTCCGGCACGACCGGGGCGCCCAAGGGCATCGTGCGCGACCACGGCGGCCACGCGGTGGCGCTGCTCCACTCGATGCAGCACATCTTCGACATCGCGCCGGGCGAGGTGTTCTGGGCCGCGTCCGACTTCGGCTGGGCGGTGGGCCACTCGTACGCGGTGTACGCGCCGCTGCTGCGCGGCGCGACCTCGGTCATCTACGAGGGCAAGCCGGTGGGCACGCCCGACGCCGGCGCCTTCTTCCGGGTACTGGAGGCGCACCGCGTGGTCACCATGTTCACCGCGCCCACCGCCTACCGCGCCATCAAGCGCGCCGACCCGCAGGGCGACTTCAAGAAGCGGCACCCGCTGCCGCACCTGCGCGCGCTGTTCCTCGCCGGAGAGCGCTGCGACCCCGACACCCTCGGCTGGGCGCAGCGGCTCCTGGGCGTGAAGGTCATCGACCACTGGTGGCAGACCGAGACCGGCTCGCCCATCACCGCCTCGCCGCGCGACGTGCCGGTGAAGGCCGGCTCCGCGGGGCTGCCCATGCCCGGCTTCGACCTCCATGTGCTCGACGCCGAGGCGCGCGACGTGGCGCCGGGCGAGCCCGGCACGCTGGCCCTCAAGCTGCCGCTGCCCCCCGGCTGCCTGCCCACGCTGTGGAACGACGACGCGCGCTTCGTGAAGAGCTACGTCGCGGACTACCCCGGGTACTACACCACCGCCGACGCTGGCTTCATCGACGCCGAGGGCTACGCCTTCGTCATGGGCCGCACCGACGACATCATCAACGTGGCCGGGCACCGGCTGTCGACGGGCGAGATGGAAGAGGTGTTGGCGTCTCACCCCGCGGTGGCGGAGTGCGCGGTGGTGGGCGTGCGCGACGAGCTCAAGGGCGAGCTCCCCGTGGGCCTGCTGGTGCTGAAGGTCGGCGCGCACGACGCGCAACGGGTGACGGAGGAGGTGGTGGAGCTCATCCGCGACAAGGTGGGCCCGGTGGCGGCCTTCAAGCGCGCGGTGGTGGTGGCGGCGCTGCCCAAGACCCGCTCCGGGAAGATTCTCCGGCGCACCCTGCGCGAGCTGCTCAACGGAGACGCCTGGCAGGTGCCCGCCACCACCGAAGACGCCGGCGTGCTGGAG
>CALNBU010001086.1 GCA_937875615.1 uncultured Archangium sp. | reverse complement strand
CAGCAAACACGCCGTGGCGCTCCCTCGCCCTCGCCGCGCCCAACGACTTCCGGGCCGCGGCCCAACGGGGCCTCGACTTCCTCGGCCGGGACACGGTCCTCTGGCAGAAGTCGAACAACTGCTACGGCTGTCACGTCCAGGCGGTCACCCTGGAGGGCCTCTCGGTGGGCCGGAACAACCAGTACAAGGTGCCCGACGCGGTGATGAAGGAGGTGCTGCGCGGCATCCTCACCGCGCCCGGCGGCGCGCGCACCCGCGGTGGGCTCACCCACAGCGGGTTTCCCCGCACCTCGAAGACCTTCGGCGCCAGCGCCTTCGCCCGCTACGACGCGATGGTCGACGGTCAGCTCACCGGAGACCTCCTCAAGCTGTCGGCCGAGCTCCTCGCCTTCCAGCGGGCCGACGGCGCGGTGGAGGGCGACCACCAGTCGTACCAGGTCACCACCGGCCCCATGCAGGCCACCTTCCAGGCCGCGCAGGCCTGGCGCCAGGCGTGGACCCGCACCGCCGATGACATGTGGCTCGCGCCGCTGCGCAACGCCGAGCGCTTCATGGCGGCGCAGGCCAGGCAGTGGGTGGCGCAGCCCGACGACGTCTACCTGCAGGACCTCAACTACGTGACCATGGGCCTGCTCGCCGCGGGCGTCGCGCCCAGCGACGACACGGTGGCCGCGCTGCTCCAGACGCTGCAGCGGCGCCAGGGCCGCGACGGCGGCTGGGGCTTCACCGCCGCCGCCTCCTCCGCCTTCGCCACCGGCCAGACGGTGTACACCCTCAAGCTGGCCGGCCTCACCGAGCAGGACACCGTGGTGCGCCGGGGCCTCGGCTGGCTCTCGGAGCACCAGACCCGGGAGGGCGGCTGGAGCGAGCACTCCGGCGCCGGCCGGGCGGAGGCCCTGTGGGCGGTGGTGGGCCTCGTCTCCGTCGACGTCATCTCCCTCGCCCTCAACGGCGTGACCGATGGAGAGCGGGTGACGCCGCAGGTGCACCTCACCCTCGCCGCGAAGGACAACACCGGCGCCGAGGTGACGTCGCTGGAGCTGCGCGTGGACGACGTCCCGGTGAAGAAGGTGAGCGCCGGGCAGCTCGACTACACGTGGGACACGCGCGCGCTCGCCGACGGGAAGCACACCCTCGACGCGGTGGCGGTCAACGCCCGCGGCACCACCAGCCGACGGCGCGTCGAGGTGTACGCGGGCAACGTCTTCATCACCCAGGTGGGCACCCGCTTCACCGAAGAGGGCACGCAGGTGACGCTCCGCGAGCTCTCGCCGGCCGGCTCGGGTGGCTCGGTGAAGCTGGAGATCTTCGGGGAGGCCGACGGAGAGGCGAAGGCGGTCTACAGCTCCACGCAGCCGGCGCGACACGGCCCCATGGCCTTCATCTTCGGCGGCAAGGACGCCAGGGGCCGGCCCTTCGCGTCTGGGCGCTACCGCGCGGTGCTGTCGTTCCTCGACGCCCGGAAGACCGTGCTGCAGACCGAGCACGCCGTCTTCGTCCACGACACGCTCGACGCCCAGCGCGCCCGCTACGCGGAGGTCGAAGGGCGGCTGGGGCTGGCGCGCGACGGCTCTGGCGCGGCCAACGCGGAGGTGGAGCTGGTCGACGACGCGGGGAAGGTCATTCAGCGCACCAAGACCAACGCTGCCGGCCAGTACCGGTTCAAGGGCGTCGACACCGGCCAGTACAAGGTGCGGGTGAACAAGGACGG
>CALNBU010001085.1 GCA_937875615.1 uncultured Archangium sp. | reverse complement strand
GAGGCCCGCACATGCCGCGTGACGTCACCGCGCGGTCTGCGCTAATCGCCCCGGCTTATGGCGAAGCCAAACACGAGCAAGAGTGTGCTGCGCGCGGCCTGGGAAGCCTTCGGCCGCGGCGACGCGGTGGAAGCGCGGCGCTTGGCGCAGGCGGTGCTCGCCGGACAGCACGGGAAAGATGACGAAGCGGCGGCGAAGGACCTGGCCAGGCTGTTGTCCTCGACCGAGCGACCCGTCGCCGAGACGCTGGAGGCCGTGGCGCGGGAGCTCGTCGACCGGACCATCGTCCCGCCCAGGCCGTACCTCTTCGTGGGCGCCGCGGCGCTGGCCTTCATCACGCTCGTGACCCTGGCGGCCATCCGCTACTGACGTGGAGCAGCTCCGGAGCGCACTGCAGTCGTACCAGCACCTCGACCCGCACGGGTGGGTGGCCGTGTATCGACTGCTGCCGGCCTGGGGTGGGCTGCTGGCGCTGGTGGTCGGCGTGGTGATGCTGCTCTTCGGAGGCCGCCGGCTCTTCCGGCTGGTGGCCTCGCCGCTGGGGGCCTTCGTCGGCCAGGTGTGGGTGGGGCCGCTCGCGGTGCGCTTCGGCTTCGGCGCCCAGGCCGGGCAGATCGTCCTCGTCAGCAGCATCGTCCTCGCCGGCGCCGGGCTCATCTGGCCGCCGGTGGTGGTGTTCGTGGCCTTCGGAGTCCCCGCCGGCCTCATCGGCGGTCAGCTGGTGGGCCAGAGCGATTGGATCCTCGGCTTCGGCCCCGGCTTCTTCCTCGGCGGCGCGATCGGCGTGGCGATGAATCGGCTGGTGGGCGCGGTGTTGTCCGCGGTGGTGGGCGGCTGGCTGGCCACGCTGGGAATGATGGCGGCGCTCAGCCCATGGGTCTCGGCCGTAGGGTGGCTCGCCGGGCACCCGCTCACGGTCCTCTCGGTGGCGGCCTGCTTCGCGCTCGCCGGCGGCGTATTCCAGATCTTCGTACGGCCCTCGGAAGAGGCGGCGCGGGCGAAGAAGATCGAAGACGCGTTGGCCAGGCGCAAGGCGAAGGAACAGAAGGCCCTCGAGGAACGCTGGGCGAAGTACAACCGCAGCGCCGACTGACGCACTTCGCGCTTTGCCAGACCGCGGGTTTCAAGCAAAAGGCCCCCCATCATGGCGAAGGCGAAAACCGAAGAGAGCGAGAGCGCGTCGTCCGGCGGGTGGAGCGCTCCAGCCAGGCTGGGCCGTGGCTCGCTGGGCGTCCTCCTCGGCGTGGTGCTGCTCATCAACCTCCCGCTGATCCACTACTTCGTCTTCCGCTCGCCGGTCGCGACCAACACCGCGCTGCCCTTCTCCGATGACTTCGACAGCTCCGCCACCATCTCCGAGCACTACTGGAGCACCGGCGGGTTGTGGCGCGTGCAGGACGGCTGGCTGTACTCGCCGGGGGTGAAGCAGAACCCGCTGTGGTTGCGCGCCAGCCTGCCCAACGACGTGGCGGTGGAGTTCGACGTCCGCACGCCGGGCGCCGAGGGTGACGTGAAGGTGGAGATCTTCGGCGACGGCAGCGACCACGCCTCGGGCTACGTGCTGATCCATGGCGGCTGGAACAACTCCCAGTCGATCATCGCGCGCCTCGACGAGCACGGGCCCTCGCTCGCGGCGCTGCAGCAGCAGGCCGCCGGCGCAGATCTCGTGGCGTCAGGCGTGTACCGGGCCGACACCCGGGTGCGCGTCGAGGGGCAGCCCTTCCGCGTGGAGGCCAACCGCACCTACCACTGGCGCATCGAACGCCGCGGCAAGGTGCTGTCGTGGTTCATCGACGGGCAGCCGTTCCTGCGCTTCGAAGATCCCATTCCCCTCACCGGCAAGGGGCACGACCGCTTCGGCTTCTCGTCGTGGCAGGCCGACCTCTACTTCGACAACCTGCGCATCACGCCGCTCTGAGCCTTCGACGGCGCGCGCCGTCAGTCGCAGAGATCGAACGACGACACGTCGCACGCCGCCGCGGCGAAGGTCCCGGTGACGTCGTCGTCGCCGAAGGCGATGTCGAACTTCCCGAACACCGAGCCCTCGCGCTTGTCGGTGTCGACCTGCTCGATGGTGATGGAGCCGCGCTGACCGAGCGATCCCGTCACCTCGTCAGAGCACGGGCGACCTGCGCCGAAGGACGCAGTGGCGAAGGTCCCGGAGCTCGAGAGCCCCACCGAGTAGCTCTCGTTCTTCTTGAGGCCGGTCAGAT
>CALNBU010001084.1 GCA_937875615.1 uncultured Archangium sp. | reverse complement strand
AGGGGATCAATCACGTTCCCCTTCGTCTTGGACATCTTCTCGCCCTTCTCGTCGCGCACCATCGCGTGGAGGTAGACGGTGCGGAAGGGCACGTCGCCCATGAAGTGCAGCCCGAACATCATCATCCGCGCCACCCAGAAGAAGATGATGTCGTGCCCGGTCTCCATCACCGAGTTCGGGTAGAAGGTGCGGAGATCCGCGGCGTCTGCGTCGGGCCAGCCCAGCGTCGAGAACGGCCACAGGCCCGAGCTGAACCAGGTGTCGAGCACGTCCGGGTCCTGCACCCAGTGCCCCTCGGGCTTCTCCTTCGCCACCACGAACCGGGCGGTCTCGAAGTCGACGGTGCCGTCCGCGCTCGCCTCGTACCAGGCGGGAATCTGGTGCCCCCACCACAACTGGCGGCTGATGCACCAGTCGTGGATGTTCCGCATCCACGAGAAGTAGGTGTTGGTCCACTGCTCCGGCACGAACTTCGTCCGCCCCTGCTCCACCGCGGCGATGGCCGGGTCGGCCAGCGGCTGGATCTTCACGTACCACTGGAGCGAGAGCCGCGGCTCCACCGGCACGCCGGAGCGCTGGCTGACGGCCAGCGGCAACTTGTGGGGCTTCTCTTCGACCAGCAGGCCCAGCGCGGTGAGATCCTCCAGGATCTTCTTGCGCGCCACGAAGCGATCCAGCCCCTGGTACGGGCCGCCGTTCTCGTTCACCGTCGCGGTCTCGGTGAAGATGTTCACCTGCGGCAGGCCGTGGCGCTGGCCGGTGGCGTAGTCGTTGTGGTCGTGCGCCGGCGTCACCTTCACCACCCCGGTGCCGAACTTCGGGTCGACCAGGATGGCGTCAGCCACGATGGGGATGGGCCGGTTCACCAGCGGCAGCAGCACGTTCTTCCCGATCAGGTGCCGGTAGCGCTCGTCGTCCGGGTGCACCGCCACCGCGGTGTCCCCCAGCATGGTCTCGGGTCGGGTGGTGGCCACCACCAGGCGCTCGTCGCTGCCCTCCACCGGGTACGCGATGGACCACAGCGAGCCGTCGGTGTCCTTGTTCTCCACCTCGAGATCCGACAGCGCGGTGCGCAGCGCGGGGTCCCAGTTGATGAGCTTCTTCGCCCGGTAGATCAGGCCCTGCTCATACAGGCGGAGAAAGACCTCCTGCACCGCCTGCGACACCCCGGCGTCCATGGTGAAGCGCTCACGGCTCCAGTCGAGCGACGCGCCGAGCAGGCGGTGTTGCTCTCCGATGCGCGCGCCGTATTTTTCGCGCCACGCCCACACGCGCGAGAGGAACTCGTCGCGGCCCAGCTCGTGGCGCGTCTTGTTCTCGGTCTTCTTGAGCTCCTTCTCCACGATCATCTGCGTGGCGATGCCCGCGTGATCGGTGCCCGGCAGCCAGAGGGTGTTGAACCCCGACATCC
This sequence comes from uncultured Archangium sp., assembly GCA_937875615.1. Taxonomy (GTDB): domain Bacteria; phylum Myxococcota; class Myxococcia; order Myxococcales; family Myxococcaceae; genus Archangium_A. The sequence goes on along the minus strand of CALNBU010001084.1, from coordinate 802 downwards.
GCTTCCAGCGGATGAGGATGTCCTGGATGGTCGCGGTCAGCGCGTGGCCGAGGTGCAGCGAGCCGGTGATGTTCGGCGGCGGCAGGACGATGGAGAACGGGGGCTTCGATGAGTTCGCCTCCGGCTTGAAGTAGCCGCGCTCGACCCAGAGCGGGTACCACTTCGACTCCACCACGCCGGACTCGTAGGAAGACGACAGCTCATTCTCATTCATGCGCACACCTGGAGAGGCAAACGACGAAGGCGGCCCCACACCACGGGAAAGGGCCGCCCCCGACAAACAGAAACTGGAAACGACTCAGGCGAGGCCCTTCGCCTCGCGGTCCTTGATCAAGCGCTCCAGCTCGGCCCGGATGATGGTCTCCGCCAGCTGCGGCACCACCTCCCAGGCGATCTTCTCGATGACGTCCTTCGAGGCCCTGGAGAGGGCCTCGCGGAGCACCGCTTCACCACCGTCGCCACCCGGTCGGTGCGACTCAAGGTCGAGCGACTCGGTGCGCTGAGGGGGCACGGGCTGACGCCGCAGCAGTGCCCGGCGGTCCCCGTGGCGGCGGGGACCGGGAGCCCCGGGAAGCGGCGCGCCGGGAGGCCGCGCGTAGCCAGGCGCACCCACGGGCGGCAGTCCGGTCATCGACGGCGCGCGGACGCCCGGCATCCCGGGCACACCCATCGGGCGAGGAGGAACGCCGGGCTGTGCGAAGGGCGGCGTCCCGGGCCGGGGCGGCTGCGCGCCCAACGGCATGGCGGGCCGGGGCATGCCCGGTTGGGCCCCGAGCGGCATCCCCGGGCGGGGCGCGCCCGG
>CALNBU010001083.1 GCA_937875615.1 uncultured Archangium sp. | reverse complement strand
GCTGCCAGCCCAGCGCGCAGCGCACCGCGCGGGCCGCGTCGTCGGGGCCATCGAAGACGGCGAGAATCGCGTCGCCCACGAACTTGTCCACCACCCCGCCGTGCGCGTGCGTCTCCGCCACCGCCTCGGAGAACCACTCGTTCACCGTGGCCACCACCTGCTCCGGCGGCAGCTGGCTGGCGAGGGTGGTGAAGCCGCGGATGTCGCAGAACATCACCGTGGCCTCTACCATCGCTCCGCCGAGGCGGCGGTCGGTGGGGTCCTTCGCGATGCGCTCCACCGCGGGGCTGGGGAGGTAGCGGGCCAGCGCGTCGCGTTCGAAGCGCCGCTGGATGAGCCAGCGCTGACGGTACGCGGCGTAGGTGGTGAGGGTCGAGAGGACGCTCAACAGCACGAGGTCGCTGACGAGGCCGGTGTCGACGGCGTCGAAGCGCGCGAGCAGCAGCACGTAGAAGCCCATGCTCCAGGCGCCCAGCGCCGCGCTCTGCCACGGCACGAAGCGCAGCGCGCCGGTGGCGATGGCCAGCGCGAAGCTGATGCCGCTGGCGTGCAGTTGGTGGAGCGCGGTGTCGGAGTGCGCGGCGAGCAGCGAGCTGTGGGTGAGCGCGGTGTTGACGGCGATGAGGAGCGCGTCGATGGCGGAGAGGCCCACCCCGCCCACCGGCCAGCGGCGCAGCAGGTCGAGCCGGAAGACGAGGCCCAGGCACACCAGCCCCCAGGCCAGCTGACAGAGGGCCGGCCACAGCGGCACCCGGGCCAGCACGCTGGTGATGCAGCTCCCCACCCCGGCCGTCAGCCAGGCGATGGCGCGCAGGCGGTGCACCGCCACCTCGCGTTGGCCCCATTCTCCGTGCAGCAGCGCTTGAAAGCCGTCGGCCATCCTTGTCCTCACTCCGTAGCAGAGCGCTCGCGTCGCCTCAGCGCTGGCGCCACTCGTTGGCGTAGACGGTGAAGGCCTGTTCGACGTGTTGGTACTCGCCGTCGAAGCGCGGGTAGCGCCAGGTCTGGAACTGCGCGCGGAGACACTGCGCCAGCGGCGAGTCGTCGAGGTCGCGGCGCAGGTGGACCTCCCCCACGCGCCCGTCGTTGAACACCACCCAGCGCACCTCGTAGCGCGCGGCGTCGGGCGGCGTCAGGCGGCGCGCCTGCTCGCTGAGGCACTGCTGCAGCAGCGGAGAGAAGTGCTCGTGCACCACCTTCACCTGCGCCGGCGAGAGGCCCTCGCCGCCCTTCTCCCGGCTCCAGTCGCGGAAGCTCCAGGCGCCCAGGGTGGCCAGCTCCACCGCGCGGCAGGCGCCGGGCTTGTGGGCCTTGTCGTACGCGAGGCAGGCCTGCTCCAGCGACGCGGGTCGAAGGTAGCGGCGCTCGGCTTCGCTCACCGTCCCGTGCGCCACCTGCGCGTCGCGCAGCGCGAAGGAGAGGGCGGCGTCGGTGTCGCGCCTGCCCCGCGCCAGGACGAACAGCCGCGTCAGGGCCTTGCGGCGCAGCGCCGCGCACGACGGGGTGGTGCAGGCCGTCGCCGCCTTCTCCAGCTTCTTCTCGTCGTCGCCGCGCCGCGCGTCGGCCAGCAGCAGCCTGGTCGTCAGCCAGCCGTCGTCGCGGGCGCGGGCCCGCCGGAGCGCGCCGGCCTCGCAG
>CALNBU010001082.1 GCA_937875615.1 uncultured Archangium sp. | reverse complement strand
CGCCGTCGCCGCCGCGGACGCGCTCACCCGCTTCGACACCTTCGCCCGCGCCGTCATCGCCGCGCGCCCACCGGACACGCACGTCCTCATCTGCAGCGACCACGGCAACGTCGAAGATCTCTCCACCCGGCGCCACACCCACAATCACGTCGCGGTGCTCTCGTTTGGCGCTACAAGCCTCGCCCCGATGCAGACCGTCGCCGACGTGGGCCAGGCCGCGCTTCAGCTGCTGGGAATCGACGCATGAGGTGGTGCGCCTGCGCGCTGGTGTTGGCCAGTGCCTGCAGCCCGCTGTCCCGGTTGGTGGTCTCCCAGCCCGTCGGGGAGCGCTACTCGGTGCGCAGCGACGGGCTCATCGACGCCGACATCGGCCGCGTCCAGGCCGCGATCGAGCACGCCTCGGAGGGCCTGGCGCGCTGGGGCGGACTCCCACAGCCGGTGACGGTCTACGTGGTGAACACCCACGAAGAGCTGGAGCGCGCGGTCCACCGCCGCGGCTACGACTGGCTACGGGCGTGGGCCAGCTACGACGAGGTCATTCTCCAGGCGCCCTCCAGCTGGCGCGCGGGCGACGAGACCCTGGATCAGCTGGTGCTGCACGAGCTGACGCACTGCCTCCTCTTTCAGCGCTCGGGGACGCGCGAGACCTGGGCAGGCAAACAGGTGCCGCTGTGGTTCCGTGAGGGCATGGCCATCGCCAACGCGGGACAACAGCGCCAGTACCCGACGCTGGAGGACACCGCGCAGTGGCTGTCCCGACACCCGGAGCGCGACGTCTTCGCCGACGGCGAAGCGCTCTCCCGCGACTTCCCCGCCGAGGTGTACGCCTTCTCGCTCCACGCCTGGCGCTTCCACGAAGATCGCTTCGGCCTCGAGCGGCTCCAGCCGGTGTTGGAGCAGATGCGCGCCGGCGAGTCCTTCGCCCACGCCTTCGGCGCCGCGCTCGGGCTCCCGCTGGAGAACTTCCAGCGCGACTTCCTGGTGTTCCTGAAGCTGCGCGCCTTCCGCAGCATCGGCAGGCCACCACTGCGGCCCGACACCAAGCTGCTGCCGCTGCGCGCGCCGCCCGGCGATTGAGGCACCTCCCCCAGGCGACGGGCGCTCCCCGCGCGAGCGGGTTATACCGGCGCCCATGACCAGAACGCTCTGTCTGTTGACGCTGCTCTCGCTCCCGGCCCTGGCCGACGCGACGGTGGGCAAGCCGGCTCCCGACTTCACCTTGAAGGACCTCGACGGCAAAGAGGTGAAGCTCGCGTCGTTCAAGGGGAAGACGGTGGTCCTCGAGTGGTTCAACCCCGAGTGCCCCTTCGTGAAGAACTCGCACACCCGCGGCTCCCTCGTCGACACGGCGAAGCGCGCGCAGCAGAAGGGCGTGGTGTGGCTCGCCATCAACTCCGGCGCGCCGGGCAAGCAGGGCGCCGGGGCCGACAAGAACCGCGAAGCGGTCAAGACCTTCGCGTTGCCCCACCCGGTGCTGCTCGATGAGTCGGGCGTCATCGGCAAGGCCTACGGCGCCACCAACACCCCGAACATGTACGTCATCGACGGCAAGGGGACGCTGGTCTACCGCGGCGCCATCGACAACTCGCCCGACGGCGAGGGGCAATCGCCGCAGGGCGGCAAGCTCGTCAACCACGTCGAGGTGGCGCTGGAGGATCTCGCCGCCGGTCGCGCGGTGAAGCTCTCCGAGACCAGGCCCTACGGCTGCGGTGTGAAGTATGCGAACTGAGCTGCTGCTGCTGGCGGCGCTGACGCTGGGCGCCTGCAAGAAGGACGACGCCGCGCCGCACGCCGCCGTCCCGGTGAAGCCGCCGGTGGCCAATGACACCGCCGCGGTGTCACCGCCTCCCGCCGAAGAGGTGGTGTGGAGCGTCAGCTTCGACTTCGAGGCGCCGCTGCCCGCCGGTAAGCCCATCACCGCCCTCATCACCATCGCGGCCATGCCCGGCTTCCACGTCAACGCCGACTACCCGCTCTCGCTCAAGGTGAGCGGCGCGGACAACCTGAAGCTCGACGGCGAGCGCGTGCAGTTGGCGGCCTCCGAGAAGACGCCCTGCAAGGACGAGCCGACCGAGAGCTGCGAGGTGAAGGTGCCCCTGACGCTCACCGCGGAGGCCGCCGGCGTCGCGTCCTTCGATGGCGTGTTGAGCTTCAGCGTGTGCAGCGCCGACAAGTGCCTGACGCCCAAAGAGGCGCTCCGGCTGGTGGCCGACGCCATCTGAGGCGGCTGCTCACCCGCCCCAGTCGACCACGCGCCAGCCTCGCCGCTGCGCGTGGCGCCTGAGGCGCACGTCGGGGTTGACCGCCACCGGCTCACCCACCACCTCCAACACCGGCAGGTCGCTGAAGGAGTCGGTGTAGAAGACCGCGCTGGGCAAATCTCCGCCCAGCCGCCGCGCCGCGCCCTCGGCGTGCACCACCTTCCCCGCGCCGAAGCACGCGCCGCCGACGATGTTGCCGGTGTGCAGCCCGGCGCCGTCCACCTGCAGCTCGTTGGCGCACACCTCGGTGAAGCCCAGCTCCGAGGCCACCAGGTCCGCCAGGTACCGGGTGGAGGACGTCAGCATCACCAGCAGGTCTCCGGCCGCCCGGTGCCGCTCGATGGCAGCCAGCGCTCCGGGGCGGTAGGTGCGCCGCACGTCGTGCTCGTAGAAGTCGCGCGTGCGCGCCTGGAGCTCGGCCGCGGAGCTGCCCTTCACCGTGGCCACCGCGTCCTCCACCATCGAGGCGGCCGACGCGAAGCCCAGCGCATACTGAATGAACCAACCGGCCGCGCGCAGGGCCTGCCGCTTGCGCAGCGTTCCCCGAACCACCTCGCGGCGCACCCAGAGGCCGCCGGAGTTGATGCTCAAGATGGTCTTGTCGAGATCGAAGAAGGCGAGGCGCACGGCCCTACGAGCGTAACGGCTTCGCCCACGAGATGCCCTGCGGACCGGTGCTGGAGAGCGCCAGGGGCGCCGGCACCCACACCTGCGCCTGGCTGTGATCCGTGGCCCGGTGCAGGTCGCTGGTGAAGAAGAAGGTAAAGCTCTGGCTCGCCATGCGCAACATGGTGCTTCAGGGCTGTGAAAGCGCAAGTTTTCAGCCCTGAAGCCGCCGGCGTCAGAACACCAGCCGCAGCGGACGCTCGAGCAGCTCGCGGAGCAGCTGGAGGTACTGCGCGCCCACCGCGCCGTCGATGACCCGGTGATCGCCCGAGAGCGTCACCGACATCATCTGGCGAATCACCATCTGGTTGTCGCGCACCACCACCTTCGGCTCCACCCGCCCGACGGCGAGGATGGCGGCCTGCGGCGGGTTGAGCACCGCGATGAAGCTGTCGATGCCGAACATCCCCAGGTTGGAGACGGTGATGGAGCCGCCGGTGTACTCCTCCGGCTTGAGCGCCTTCTTCTTCGCGCGCTCCGCCAGCGCCCGCACCTCTTCGCCGATCTCCGCGAGGCCCTTGACGTCGGCGTCGCGCACGATGGGCGTGATGAGCCCATCCTCGATGGCCACCGCTATTCCCACGTCGACGGTGTGGAGCTGCTCGATGCGATCGCCCGCGAACACCTGGTTGATGCGCGGGAAGCGACGCACCGCCGCCGCCGTCGCCTTGACGATGATGTCGTTGACCGACACGCGCAGAGACTGCGCCTTGGCCTCTTCCCGGAGCTTGAGCGCCTCGTCCATCTCCACGTCGATGCTCAAATAGAAGTGCGGGACGCCCGGCTTCACCTCGCCCAGGCGCTGCGCGATGACCCGGCGCATGCTGCTGACCGGCAGGCTCTCGGGCGGCGGACGCACACCCGGCGTCGCCCGGGCGAAGCCCGTCGTCGCGGCCTTCGGCGCCGAGAGCGCCTGCTCCACGTCGCGCTTCACGATGCGCCCGTTGGGTCCGGAGCCCGCCACGCCCTTGAGATCGACGCCCTGCGTCTCGGCCATCTTCTTCGCCAGCGGAGAGACCCGGAGGCGCTCACCCGACGCGGCCGGCGCCTCGGGTGCACGAACCGGAGCGGGAGCGGGGACGGGGACAGGGACGGGCGCAGGTGCCGCGGGCGCGGCGACCGGAGCCGCAGCGACGGGAGCTGGCGCGGGCGCCGGCGCCTCGGGGATGGCTTCACCGGGCTTTCCGACCCAGCCGATGACGCCGCCGATGGGCGCCGTGCCGCCGCCGGGCACCACGATCTTCAGCAACGTGCCGGAGTCGGTGGCCTCGATCTCGAGGTTCGACTTGTCGGTCTCCACCTCGGCGATGGCGTCGCCAGAGTCGATCTTGTCGCCTTCCTTCTTGAGCCACTTCGTCAGCCGGCCCTCCGACATGGTGGGCGAGAGCGCAGGCAGGAGAATCGCGATGGGCATGGCTTTCAGTGCTCCCTTGAAGTTCAGCGGTAGAGGACCTTGTTGACCGCGTCGACGATGCGCGCGACCGACGGCTGGATGAGCGGCTCGTGGTTGGCGGCGTACGACATGTTCACGTCGAGGCCGTGCACGCGGATGACCGGCGCGTCGAGATCATCGAACAGCTCCCGCTGGATGAAGTCGACGATGTGACCTCCGAAGCCCGCATAGCCCCAGCCCTCCTCGACGATCACCACCCGGTTGGTCTTCTTCACCGACGCGGCCACCGCCTCGTGGTCGAACGGCTTGATGGTGCGGAGGTCGATGACCTCCACGTCGATGCCCGACTGCGCCAGCTGCTCGGCGGCCGGGAGCACCTGCGCCGTCAACATGCGCGACCAGGTGATGAGGGTGACATCGCTGCCCGGACGCTTCACGTCGGCCTTGCCGATGGGGATGACGTACTCGCCCTCGGGGACCTCACCCTTGAGGCCGTAGAGCAGCTCCGCCTCCATGAAGATCACCGGGTTCTCGTCGCGAATGGCGCTCTTGAGCAGGCCCTTGGCGTCGGCCGGCGTGCCGGGCGCGATGACCTTGAGGCCGGGGAAGTGGGCGTAGTTCGCCTCCAGCGCCTGACTGTGCTGGGAGCTCAAGCGCCCGCCCGCGCCGTTGGGCCCGCGGAAGACGATGGGGCACCGGAGCTGCCCGCCCGACATGTGACGAACCTTCGCCGCGCTGTTGACGATCTGATCCATCGCCAGGATGGCGAAGTTCCAGGTCATCATCTCGATGATCGGCCGGAGCCCCGCCATGGCGGCGCCGACGCCCAACCCACCGAAGCCCAGCTCGGAGATGGGCGCGTCGACCACGCGGGCGCTGCCGAACCTGTCGAGCAGCCCCTTCGAGACCTTGTAGGCGCCGTCGTAGCGGGCGACCTCTTCGCCCATGAGGAACACGCGCGGGTCCCGCTCCATCTCCTCGGCCAACGCCTGATTCAACGCATCACGGTACGCAAGCTCGGCCATCACTCTGCTCCCTTCTTCTTGCCGGACGCGGCGGGCGTCTGACGGGGTTCGAGATCCCAGGTCACCTTGAAGTCGGTCGGGTGCTCCGGCCACTTCACGTCGGTGGCGCCCAGCACCCGCTCACGGGGCTTCACGTCGGCCTCGCCCTCTTCGACGAGGCCATCGGTCCAGATCGCCTCATCGGGAGGAAGCGGCGAGGCGTCGGCGAAGGCCATCGCCTTCTCCACCAGCGCCTTCTGCGCCTCGTCGATGGCCTCAAGCTTCTCTTCGGTGATGCCCTTCTTCGAGAGCAGGAGCTTCTTCAGGGTGAGGATCGGGTCGCGCTGCTTCTCTTCTTCCACCTCGTTCTTCGTGCGGTAGGTGGCGGCGTCGGACATGGAGTGGCCACGGAAGCGGTACGTGTACGCCTCGAGCAGCACCGGCCCGTTGCCGGCGCGGATCCACTCCGTGAGCTCCTTCACCTTCTCGTAGACCGCCACCACGTCCTGGCCATCGACCGACTCGCCGCGGATGCCCCAGCCGGGCGCGCGCTTGTGGATGTCGGGGATGGACGAGACGCGGGCGATGTCGGTGCCCATGCCGTACTTGTTCTGCTCCACGACGTAGAGCACCGGCAGCTTCCACTTCACCGCCATGTTGAAGGTCTCGTGGAGCGCGCCCTGGTTGGCGGCGGCGTCGCCGAAGCTGCACACGGTGACGCGGTCTTCGTTGCGGTACTTGCTGGCGAAGGCCATGCCCGCGGCGAGCGGGATCTGCCCACCGACGATGCCGTAGCCGCCGTAGAAGCCGTGCTCGACGTCGAAGAAGTGCATCGAGCCCCCCTTGCCCTTGGAGTAGCCGGTGTCCCGACCGTAGAGCTCGGCCATCAACATGCCGGCGTCCGCGCCGCGCACCAGTGGGTGCACGTGATCGCGGTAGCCGGTCATCACCCAGTCAGTGGGCTTCAAGGCCTCGTTGATGCCCACCACCACGGCCTCCTGGCCGATGTAGAGGTGGCAGAAGCCCTGAATCTTCTTGAGGCCGTACGCCTGCCCCGCCTTCTCCTCGAAGCGGCGGGACAGAAGCATCTTGGTGTACATCGTGAGCAGTTTCTCGGTGCTGGGCACGAATGGTCTCCGGTCGTGAAAGAGGCGGCGCGCTCATAACAAGACCGGAGGACAAGGGCAGCGCTCATGTACGCCGCAGCGTGTCAGTGCACGGCCGCAGTGACGTCAGCAACCGGCCGAAGAACCAGGTGCCGTGGGCACAAAAAACCGCCCCGGGTTTCCCCGAGGCGGCCTTGAACATCGAAACGTCAGCCCTTACTTCGAGGCGACGACGGGGCGATCCTTGCTGTACTGAACGACGGTCGCGACACCGTTCACGTCGAACCGGGTCTGTGAGCCTTCGCGCTTGCCGTGAACGTACACCTCGTGGAACTTCTTCTGACCGTTCGCGCCGTACTCGATGCGATTGCCGTGGAAGTTGTCGTCGAGGAACTCCACTTCGGAGATCAGCGCCCCCGACTCAGAGAAGGCCTGCCACTTGCCCGTGCGGAGGCCGTTCTTCATCTGCCCCACCGCCTCGACCTTGCCGCTGTCGAACAACCGAACGACCGGGCCATTGAACTTCGCGAAGCCGTTCTCAACGGTTCCGCAGCCGACGAACCCGCCCGGAGAGCGGACGCGAGCAGCGCCACCCTCGCAAGCGCCGACCTGCTGGTCGGGGCTGTAGGCCGGGGCACGAACCGCAGACTGAGCGAACGAAACACCTGCCATCGTCAACGAGCACATCAAGAAATTGCGAATCATGTTTTTCCTTTCAAGTTTCGAAGCACCCAACGCGCCTCGTGGACCTTTCCACGAAAACCCGTCCGGGTTCTTCAACGCAAAATTACGGACGGGTCACCGTCGCGCAGAAGCCGTTGCCATTGGTGAACCCAACGCCGATCGCGATCGACGTCACCGCGGAGGTGGAGCAGAAGTTCACCCGCATCTTCATCGCCTTCCCGCCGTCGATCAGCGAGTACCCCGACGCCGAGTTGAGGCTCGTGAGCGCCCGCGCTTCACCGGAGGTGGTGTAGTACGAGCCGCCCGCCAGACCCGTCGACGCGCTCGCGCCGAACTCTGACCCCGCTGCCGCATACGCGAACACGTCGGCGGTGAACGCCGTACCGGCCGCACACCAGCTCTCGTTCGGAGCAACAGACGTGACGGCATAGATGATCGGCCCCGTCGTGCCAGCAACATGGCTCGAGCTCGTGATGTTGGCGCACGTGCCAGCAGCCACCGGCTCGCAGAGGTCATCCGCCGCACACCAATCACCATGCGCGCACACCGTCGGCTGCGTCTGGGTGTCGTCGCAGGTCTTCTGGCAGGTGTTCAGCGTCGGGTGACAGCCGAGCCCCTCGAGGCAAGTCTCGGTGTCGGAGCACGCCTCGCCCTCAGCCTTGCCCTCCGGCTCCTCCTGCGTCGCGCTACAGCGCAGCGTCTTGGTATTACAGTACGGGGTCCTGCCCTCGGACGCCTCGGTGCACGTCTCGTCGCCGGCGGCGCCCGTCGCGCACTGGCAGAACTTCGCCTCCGAGCTGTTGATCGACGCACAGACCGAGGTGCTGGCAGCGCACTCCGTCGGATTGTCACACGTCTCCTCACACGTGTTCAGCCCAGGGTGGCAGGCGTAGCCAGTGGCGCACTCTGCACTGGTGTCGCAAGGATCACCAGTCGTTCCACCTTCGGGATCCGTGATGCCTCCGCACGCCACCACCAGACCGGCAGCGGCCGCGCCGAGGAAATAGAGTCCCAATCGAGTCTTCTTCATATCTTTAACCCCATGAAATTACGATGTTTTAGTCTACCAACCGCAACAACAACCGCGCGGACTCTAGCCGTGAACGCTTCCGAGTCAACGGCCAGACGCCGCGCACACATCAGCAAACTTCGGGCCGACGCAACCACTACGAATTCGGTGAAGCGCGCAGACGAAGTTTCAGAACTTGAACGGAAACTGGACAGCGTCGCCCTGCTGCTGGTGCTTGGGGAACTTCCAGGTCTTGATGAGCCCGCCGATGCAGTTGGCGATGGGCGTCCCCTTGAACTCCTCGCTGACGACGCTCACGTTCGACGTCTTGCCCGAGGTCTGGATGGTCCACTTCATCACCAGCTTGCCCGACAGGCTGGGGTCGGCTGCCTTCTGTTTCTGCACGCAGGCCGCCAGCTCCGGCTTGTGGCTGGACACCCCTTCGATGATGTCCGACTGCTCCAGGCTCTTCTTGACGTCGCCACCACCGGGCGGCGGCGGCACATAGCCCCCGCCCTTCTTCACCGGCTCCGCCTCGGCCTTCGCCGTCCCCTTGCTGGCGCCGAACAGCTCGTCGAACTCATCGCCCTTGGAGGTCTTCCTCGCTGGCGCCTCGGCCACCGCTTCACGCTCTCGGGCCGCGGGCTTGGAGGACGCGGTGTTGGACTTCGTCGCGACCCTGGTCGG
>CALNBU010001081.1 GCA_937875615.1 uncultured Archangium sp. | reverse complement strand
CGGCCTGATCGGCATCTTCAACCACCGGCGCTTCCAGGAGTCGCTGCACGCGGAGCTGCTGCGCGCGACGCGACACCAGCGGCCCATGGGGGTGTTGATGTTCGACGTGGACTTCTTCAAGAAGGTGAACGACTCGCTCGGGCACCCCGCGGGCGACGAGCTGCTGCGGCGCCTCGCCGCGGTGTTGAGCGACGAGCTCCGGCAGACCGACATGGTGGCGCGCTACGGCGGCGAGGAGTTCGCGGTGCTGCTGCCGGAGACCACCAAGAGCGAGGCCATGCAGGTCGCCGAGCGCATGCGGCTGGCGGTGGAGGCGCACCTCAACTCCGGGACGACCTCCTGGCCGCAGAAGATCACCGTCAGCGCCGGGGTCGCCACCTACCCGGAGGACGGCAAGACGGCGGAGGCGGTGCTGAGCGCCGCCGATCAGGCGCTGTACGTGGCCAAGCGACAGGGCCGGAATCGGGTCATCGGCGCGCGCGGCGGGAGCGTGGCATGAAGGGGCTCCTCGTCGCCGCGTTGACGCTGGGCTGCGCCTGCGTCGAGCCCGAGCGCCAGCCGCCGCCGCCGACGCGGGCGATGGAGACCACGCTGCCCGTCTTCTCTCCGCCCGCGGGCTTCACCCGGCTGCGCATCGGGCTGGTCCCCGTGCTGGAGCCGGAGACGATGCGCGTGAGTCATCAGAACCTGGCGGCGTACCTCAGCCGGGTGCTGTCGGTGCCGGTGGAGGTGGTGGTGCCGGAGCGCTACGCGGAGGCGTTGGCGCAGCTCGAGCGCGGCGACTTCGATCTCGTCTCGCTCCCACCGCTGGCCTACGTGGAGGCCAGCCGGCGGATGAAGCTCAACTGCCTCGTGCAGACCATCGCCGACGGCTCGGCGACCGCTGCGGGCTACCTCTTCGTGCGCGACGACAGCCCGCGTCGGACGCTGGAGGATCTCAAGGGGGCGACGTTCGCCTTCGTGGACCCCATGTCTGCCTCGGGCTCCCTGATGGCGGAGAAGCTGTTCAAGGATCACGGCTTCGATCTCCAGCGGGATCTGGGCCGGGTGGAGTACCTGGGCAACCACGAGGCGGTGTTGAAGGCCGTCATGTCGGGGAAGGTGGAGGTGGGCGCCACCTACCAGGGCGCGTTCAGCTCGCACTGGCGCGCCAGCGGCGAGGATCCGCTCGCGCTCCGGGTCGTGGCGAAGACCCAGCGCAGCCCGCGCGACATCCTCTGCCTGCGCGACGAGGTCCCGAAGGAGGTGGGGCACGTCATCACCTCGGCGTTGCTGGCGTTGTCCAGCCGCGACCGGGTGGCGCGCGAGGTGCTGCGCCCGCTGCACCTCAACGGCTACCAGCCGGCGAGACCGGAGAGCTACGACGGGGTGCGCGCGGCGGCCGCGGAACTGCGTCCGTGAAGGCGCCGTTGGCAGTCACCACCACGGCGAAGCAGCCGGGGCGCTACGCGCGCGTCGCCCGGGAGGTCGCCGAGGCCTGGCAGCTCCCGTTCTTGGAGCGGGGCGAGAAGACGCCGTTGGCGCGCCTGTTGGAGACGGACGCCGAGGCCCTCTTCGTGCTGGGCGGCGACGGGTGGACGCTCCACGACACCCACGGCGCGGCGCAGTTCTCACCTGGGTTGGCGCGGGTGCGCATCGCGCGGCTGCGCGATGGCGTGCAGCAACCCGATCAGCTCATCCAGGTCAGCGGGCTGACTTCGGGAGAGTCGGTGGTCGACTGCACGCTGGGGCTGGGGGTCGACGCCCAGGTGTGCGCGCACGTGGTGGGCGCCAGCGGCCGGGTGGTGGGGGTGGAGGCCGCGCGGCCGTTGGCGATGCTGGTGCAGCTCGGCCGGCCGCCGGGCGTGGAGGTGATCCACGCGCGCGCGGCCGACTTCCTCCGCGCGCAACCCGACGCCAGCTTCGACGTGGTCTTCTTCGACCCCATGTTCTCGCACCCCGCCCGGGCGTCGGCCGCCTTCGGGGTGCTCCGGCGCTACGCGGTGCACGCGCCGCTCGATGAGCCCACCCTGCGGGAGGCGCGCCGGGTCGCGCGCCGCTGCGTGGTGATCAAGACGGGCCACCACGACACCGCGCTGGCGCCGCTGGGGCTCAGGTCCACGCCGCTGACCCGGTTCTCCACCTTCGCCTGGGCCCGCGTGCCGCCGGCTTCAGGGGATGTCGGCGGCGCGTAGCGCGCCCTTGGGCAACACGTCGCTGCTGCCGAAGGCGCTGATCTTGAAGCTCGAGGCGGCCTCGTGCGGCATCACCTCTCGCTGGCTGCGGTAGTAGTGCAGCGGCGAGTAGAAG
>CALNBU010001080.1 GCA_937875615.1 uncultured Archangium sp. | reverse complement strand
GCGGAGAACTCCAGCTGCGCCTGTGCGCCGATGAGCTCCACCAGCGCGGTGCCCTTCGCGTCGTCCACCGCAGACACCCAGCCGGTGAGCTCCAGGCCCTCGCCGAGCGTCTTGACGCCCACCGACTGCACCAGCCTCTCGTCGTCGCTCAGCGCCGCGTCGTCGGCGAGCGCCTCCTCGTCGTTGGCGCCGCGCGCGGCCTCTTCGTCCTCCGGCGGCCGGGAGTGTTTGAGCTGGTCGAGGTCGGCGACCAGGCGCTCGTCGCTGCGGCGCTTGCCGGCCTCGGCGAGGCGCTGCTCCAGCAGCGGCCGGAGCATGCCCGAGAGATCGACGCCGGCAAGGCCTATTTCGAAGCGCGCGGGCTGGAGGACCCCTGCCGGACCTCGGTAGCCGTGGCGGCGGTCCACGGCATCGAGGCCCGCCCGCACCGAGCGCTCGGCGGCGGCCTGCAGGGTCGGCTCCATGGCGATCTGCACGCGCAGGCCGCCCTCGAGCACCTTCTTGTCGCCGTAGCGCGAGACCAGCTGCTTGCGCACCTCCTCGGCGTAGGAGGCGCCCACGGCGGCCGGCGGGCGCGGCCCCAGCACGATGGGCTTCTCGAGCTCCGCGTCGACCACCGACTGCTTCACGAAGCCCTGTCGCGCCAGCTGGCCCAGCACGTAGCGCTGGCGCTTCTTGGCCTTGACGATGTTGGTGACGGGGTTGATGCGGTGCGGGAGCTGCACGGTGCCCGCCACCACCGCCGCCTCACCCACGGTGAGCTCCCTGGCGTGCTTGCCGAAGTAGAAGAGCGCGGCCTCCTCGACGCCGTAGCGCGCGTGCCCGAAGTAGATGGTGTTGATGTAGAGGTTGAGGATCTCGTCCTTGCTCAGCGCCTTCTCCATGCGCGGGGTGAGGATCCACTCGCGGATCTTCCTCGCCAGCGAGCGCTCCTGCGTCAGCAACAGCAGCCGGCAGGCCTGCTGAGAGATGGTCGACGCGCCCGACTTCATGCCCCCGGGCTTCAGGTTCTTCACCGCGCTGCGGAGGATGCCGGCGTAGTCGAGGCCGTCGTGCCGGTAGAAGTCGGCGTCTTCCGCGGCGAGGAAGGCGTCGCGCACGTGGGCGGGGAGCTCCCGCACGTCGACCCAGGTGCGTCGCTCCACGTAGAACTCCGCGCACACGCTGCCGTCGCGGCAGGCCACGCGGGTCGACTGCGGCGGGCGCCAGGTGCGCAGCGCCTCCACGTCGGGCAGGTCGCGGGAGAACCAGGCCCAGGTCGCGGCCAACCCCGCGCCGCCCAGCACCACGAGGAGCGCGGTCAGCTTGAGGAGTCGTGTGAGGAGGCGCATCCGGCGCGGCACTGTAGTCGTGGGCCACGCGCGCGGCGACAACGTGGACCGGTCATTCTTCGACCTGCTCTTCGGTGAGCGTGACCTTCGCCACGCGCGCCGCGTTGATGCGCGCCTTCACGTACTTCGGCGAGAGGTCCATCGCGTGCTGGTAGGCGGCCTTCGCCTCATCGTCGCGGCCGACGCGCTCCAGGGCGATGCCGAGGTTGTTCTGCACCCATGCCACGTGCGGCAGCTCGGTGGCGGCGCGCTCCAGCACCTCCGCGGCGCGCTCGTTCTGGTTCGCGCGCAGGCAGGCGAGGCCCAGGTTGTTGAGCGCGTAGCCGTGCGTGGGGTTCAGCTCGATGGCCTTCTCGAAGCTGACGATGGCGCCGGCGAGGTCCTTCTGGGCGAGCTGCGCCAGGCCCACCACCTGGAAGACCTCCGCGTTGCCGGGGTCCCGGGCCATGGCCTTGCGCCCGGCAGCGACGGCGCCCTGCAGCTCACCGGCGCCGAGCAGCGCCCGCGCCTGCGCGACGAGCGGCGTGGCGTCGTCGGGCACCAGCACCGAGACCCGCCCCCAGGCCTCGGCGGCCATGGCGCCCTGGCCGGCCTTCTTCGCCAGGCGGGCGACGAGGGAGAGGGTCTCCACGTCGGTGGGCGTGGAGAAGAGCGCGCGGCGGGCCTCGGTGAGCGCGCCCTGCACGTCGCCCTCTCCGACGAGGCCGCGGGCGCGGGCGAGGTGGTCGACGTTGACCGTGTCGTGCGCCAGCACCAGCGCGTCGACCGGCTCGACGACGGGCATCACCGGCGCACCCGCGTCGCGGACCTCGGGCACGCGCACCACCCGGGTCGGAGGGAGCGGACGATGGGGGATGACCGCGACGGGTCGAGGTGGTGGCGGGGGCTCGGTGCAGGCGGTGATGGAGAGGGCGGTGAGCGCGGCGAGGAGCTTCTTGGTGGGCATGGGTGATGGCCTTTCTGGGAGCTGAGTCTCCCGGGGTGGGCCAAAGCGAAACGTGTGCCAACCGCGCTGCGCTCGGAGGGCGTGAGGGGGCGCGGCCCGCCGGCCACACCCGCGCCGTGGCGCTGGCCCGCCAGCCGCGTTGGCGTAGGCTGCGGCGCGTGAGCGAGAACGATGACCGGGTGAACGCGCTGAAGTTGATACCGCTGCTGGCGGGGCTGCCACACAGTGACCTGGAGCAGCTCGCGAAGAAGGTGGCCGAGGCGCACCACGCGCCGGGCAGCGAGATCATCAAGGAGGGCACCAGCGGCTCCTCGGTGTTCCTCATCGTCAGCGGCGCCTGCGAGGTGCGCCGCAACGGCAACCTCATCAGGCAGCTGGGGCAAGGTGAGTTCTTCGGAGAGCTCTCCATCCTCGACCCCGCGCCGCGCACGGCGACGGTGCGCGCCACCGAGACCTCGGTGCTGCTGGTGCTCGAGGGCTACGACTTCCGCACCGCGCTCAAGTCGAGCCGCGACATGGCGCAGCGGCTCATCAACGCGCTGGTGGAGCGCCTGCGGCACATGACCGACGAGTTCGCGCCCCGCGCGCGGGTGTGACGCGAGGCCGCGCTGCGGTCATCGCGAAAGCTGCACCGGGCGCGGCGCTTCTAGTAAGGCGCGCGCATGTCTTCGGAGCTGGAAAGAGAAATCGGTCGGCGGCGGACCTTCGCCATCATCTCGCACCCCGACGCGGGCAAGACGACGCTGACCGAGAAGCTGCTGCTGTACGGCGGCGCCATTCACCTCGCCGGCAGCGTGAAGGCCCGGCGCGCCAAGCGCTACGCGACCTCCGACTGGATGGCGATCGAGAAGGAGCGCGGCATCTCCGTCACCTCCTCGGTGCTGCAGTTCAACTACGCCGAGCACGCGGTGAACCTGCTCGACACGCCGGGCCACCAGGACTTCTCCGAAGACACCTACCGCACGCTGTCGGCCGCCGACTCCGCGGTGATGCTCATCGACGCCGCCAAGGGCGTGGAGCCGCAGACCATCAAGCTTTTCAAGGTCTGCAAGCTGCGCGGCATCCCCATCTTCACCTTCGCCAACAAGCTCGACCGCTATGGGCGGACGCCGCTGGACCTCATGGACGAGCTGGAGAAGGTGCTGGGCATGCGCGCGTACCCCATGAACTGGCCCATCGGCTCCGGGCCCGAGTTCCGCGGGGTGTACGACCGGCGCACCCGACAGGTGCACGTCTTCGCCGCGGAGGGGCGCCACGGTGAGGCCGAGGTCGAGGAGCGTGTGGTGCCGCTCGACGGGGACGAGCTCCGGGCCATCCTCTCGGAGGCCGAGCTGGAGAAGCTCAAGGAAGACATCGAGCTGCTGGACATCGGCGGCGACGAGTTCAGCGTGGAGAAGGTGTTGGCTGGCGAGCTCTCGCCCATGTTCTTCGGCTCGGCCATGACCAACTTCGGGGTGCGGCCGTTCCTCGACGCCTTCCT
>CALNBU010001079.1 GCA_937875615.1 uncultured Archangium sp. | reverse complement strand
GACGTGCCCGACGCAGGGGCGCCCTCGCTGCTCTCGTTGCGGGGCGCGGCGGAGGCTTCGCTGGGGGTGTTGCCCGGCGGCATCGGCGCCAACAACGTCGACTTCTTCACCACGCTGACGCCCATCATCAACTTCTCGGTGGGAGACCTCTTCTCGCTGGAGCTGGGGCCGTCCTTCCGGCTGCGCCTGGCGGACTTCGACAGCGACAACCGGGCCTCGGACGTGGGCGGCGTGCTGCGCGGCGCCGACTGGGACGAGGCGTCGGACTTCGGTCAGATTGTCCAGCTGCTGAGCGCCGGGCGCGAGGGCGGCATCCTCTTCGCGCGCCTGCGGCCTCAGCGGAAGAAGACCATGGGCCTGGGCCACCTGCTGTGGAACTACTCGAGCCAGGCCAACCTCGACTACCACCCCACTGGCGGCGAGCTGGTGCTCAACGCGGGCCCGGTGAAGGGCGAGTTCTTCGCCTCCGATGTGCTGGGCGCGCGCATCTTCGCGGCGGAGGTGGGCTGGGACATCGGCGGCACCTTCACCGACGACGCCAACCTCCGCGACCGCTTCGTGCTGGCGCTGTCCTTCGCGCACGACGCCAACCGCGCGGGGTTGCCCTTCAGGCCCGACAAGACGGTGGCGCCGTTCTACCCGGAGACCGCCACGCTGTTTCACCTCGACACCAGCGCCGTCATCTACCGGAGCGCGGAGCTGCGCTGGATGGCGATGGCGGGCCTGGGCGTGCGCGCCAACGACCGCTCCGACCTGGGCATGGTCATCGGCACCAGCCTCGACGCCTCGGTGCAGGAGGTGGGCTTCTCGGCGCGCACCGAGCTGCGCAAGAGCGCCGGCGGCTTCCGCTACGGGTACTTCGGGCCGCAGTACGAGCTGCAGCGCTTCTCCGATGTGGGCCTGCAGGACGTGGGCATCAATCAGGTGACGCTGCCCGACAGCGGCTCCGCCTTCCTCGAGCTGAAGGCGGGCATCGGGCAGAAGCTGACCTTCAGCGCCGCGGCGGAGTACTACTTCTGGCAGCGCCTCGACCTCGACGGCGGCATCCAGTTCTCGCTGCTGTCCGACTGGTTGTTCCTCAACGCGCGGGTCTCGGTGGTGGGCATCCTCCAGCAGCCGCGCACGCTGGTGACGGGCGGGCTCCGCTGGCGCATCCTGCGCAGCTTCTATGTGATGGCCGAGGCCGGCACCGCCTTCACGCCGCAGCCCGACGGGTCGCTGCTGGGTCGCTTTCACGCGTCCGCCGGGGCGGGCATCGACTTCGAGCGCTGACGCCCGGCGCCGCCTGCTACAACCCGGGCCTGCGATGACCGACGCGCGCGCGATGCGGGAGGCGTTGGTGGCGCTCTCCCGACGGTACAGCAGGGTGGCGCACGAGGCGGAGGACCTGGCGCACGACCTGCTGCTCTCTTCGTTGCGCCGGGGCCTGCCTCCCGAGGCGCTGCTGCGGCGCGGCGCGGGGGCGGCGAGGCACCACGGCGCCTTCCTCGCGCGGAGCGCGGCGCGTCGTCGGGCGCGAGAACGCTCCGGTGTCGCCGACGCGGCGGAGGTCGACGTGGTCGCCGGGGAGGGCGCGCCGCTGTCGGTGTTGACGCAGCCCCTGCGCACCACCCTGCTGCTGTTGCTCCAGGGGTTGGAGAAGGCGGAGCTGCGGGTGGCGCTGGGCGTCACCGACGCCGCGCTGCGGAAGCGGTTTCAGGCGCTGCGGGCGCTGGCTCCATTGGAGCGCCCCCGGTTGCCCGCGCCGGCGGGCCCCTTCGTGGCGCTCCGGAGAAGTCAGGTGGCGGCGCTCCCGCGGTGGGTCCGCGCCCGGCCGGCGTCCGCCCGGGCGGTGGCGGTGAGCGACCCCGACGGGCACGGACTGATTTTTTTCACACCGGAGCCGACGGCGGCAACTCCCGGCGCGCCCGCATGACGCGGCCGCCTTCGAAAGGAAACGAGAGATGCTGAATCCGCACATCAAGAACCTGGCCGTGGTCTTCATCGTCGCCGACCTGGCGCGCACCCACCGCTTCTACGCCCAGACGTTGGGCCTCACCTTCGAGGTGGCGGACTTCGAGGGCGGCTACCTGCAGGCGCGGCTCCCCGGCGACGTGGAGTTCGTCTTTCTCCAGGGGGACGCGCCGCGCGGGGCGACGCCGCAGGTGGTGTTCGGCCTGGCCCGGGGCGGCATCGATGGCCTGGTGGCTGCGCTGGCCGCCGCCGGCGTGGAGGTGGTGACGCCGGTGACGGAGGCGCC
>CALNBU010001078.1 GCA_937875615.1 uncultured Archangium sp. | reverse complement strand
GCCGCGGCGGTGAAGCTGCCCGTGTCGACGACCTTCAGGAAGAGGGGAACGCGGCTCCAGTCCATCGTTGCGCACATAACAACAAACAGTTCACTCGACTACGACTGGTGTCGGACGAGCAACGCGCTTACCTCTGGCGACGTCGCACCACCTCTCCTGGAGAACACACCATGAAGCGTCTCGCAGCTCACCTCCCCCGCGTCCTGCTGGGCCTCGTCTTCACCGCCTTCGGCGCGGCGGGGCTCTTTCATTTGTTTCCCGAGCAGCCGCCGCCGGAGGGCATCGCCGGCGTCTACGTGCAGGCGCTGGGCGGCACCTACCTGATGACGCTGGTGAAGCTGACGGAGCTCGTCGCGGGGCTGCTGTTGCTCTCCAACCGCCTGGTGGCGTTCGCGGCGCTGTTGCTCGCGCCGGTGCTGGTGAACATCTTCGCCTTCCACGCGCTGGTGGTGGGCGACGGCGTGGCCCTGCCCGTGGTCCTCATCGCCCTGCTCGGCGGGCTCGCCTGGCAGCGCCGGAGCGCCTACCGGCCGCTGTTCGCCCCGGAGCTGGCGAGCCCGTCACACGTGGCTTGACCGCCGCTCAGGCCACCTTCCAGGTCGTGCCTGACGGTGAGTCCATGGTCTCCACGCCCAGCGCCTTGAGCGCGTCCCGCACCCGGTCCGACTCGGCGAAGTCCTTCGCCGCGCGGGCCGCCCGGCGCTGCTCGATGAGGCCCTCGATGTGCGCGGCGTCGAGGCCCTTCGCCTTCACCTGCCGCGCGCGGCGCCCCAGCAACCACTCGCCGGGGTTCGACTCGAAGAGCCCCAGCGCGCCGGAGATGCTCGTCACCACGCCCCGCAGCGCCAGCAGGGTGCGGCCCACCAGCGCCTTGTCCTTCACCGGCGGCTTGTCGGCGAGCAGGTTGAGCTCCGCGAAGAGCCCCGACAGCGCGCCGAGCGCGCCGGGGAAGTTGAAGTCGTCGCTCATGGCCTCATCGAACTGCCGCAGGAAGCGCGCCGGCTCGCCGTGCACCGGGCCGGCGCCGAAGTCCTTGCCGGCCAGGCGCTCGTCGACCTTCCTGAGCGTCTCGTAGAAGTACTCCACCCGCGCCTCCGCGTCGTGCAGCGACTTCTCCCCGAAGGCGAGCTGCTGGCGGTAGTGCGTCGAGAGGAAGAAGTAGCGCAGCCCCTCGGCGTCGACCTGCTCCAGGGCGTCGCGCAGGCGCACCACGTTGCCCAGCGACTTCGACATCTTCGCGCCCTCGAGGTCCAGGAAGCCGCCGTGCAGCCAGCAGTTGCACAGCGTCTTGCCGCTGGCCGCCTCCGACTGGGCGATCTCGTTCTCGTGGTGGGGGAAGATGAGGTCCAACCCGCCGCCGTGGAGGTCGAAGGACTCGCCCAGGTACTTGGCCGACATGGCGGAGCACTCGATGTGCCAGCCGGGCCGCCCCGCGCCCCACGGCGACGGCCACGACGGCTCGCCGGGCTTGGCGGCCTTCCACAGCGCGAAGTCGAGCGGGTTGCGCTTGAGCGCCTCGTTCACCAGCTCGCGCTCGCCGGCGCCGGCCTGCAGATCCTCGAGCTTCCGCTTCGAGAGCTTCAGGTAGCCGTCGTACTTGTGGACCTCGAAGTAGACGTCTCCGCCGCGCTCGTAGGCCACGCCGCGCGCGATGAGCTTCTCGATGAGCGCGATGATCTCCGGGATGGTCTCGCTCACCTTCGGCGTCACGTCCGGCGGGAGCAACCGCAGCTGCGCCACGTCCTTCTCGAACTCCTTCACGAAGCGATCGGCCAGCGCGATGGGATCTTCGCCCGTCTCCTTCGCGGCCTTGATGATCTTGTCGTCGACGTCGGTGTAATTGCGTACATATTTTACATCGAAGCCGCGGTAGCGCAGGTACCGGACGATGGTGTCGAAGGAGGTGAAGGTCCGCGCGTTGCCGATGTGGATGTAGCTGTAGACCGTCGGTCCGCAGACATAAACCCCGAGTTTCCCGGGGACAATTGGCTGCAGTGGCACCTTCGCCTGCTGCATGGTGTTGAACAGCTGGATGTCTGGAGAGCTCATGCGCGTCGGCCCCTTCTACCTGGAGGCAACCATTGGTGTCAGATGTGCGATACTTCGTCACCTTTTAGCTCAAAGGAGCCCGCCCGATGCCTCCAAATCCCAAGCGCAGCATCGAGCCGGTGACCGACGAGCTGGTGCTTCGGGCCGATGATCCACGACCCCAGCGGGTGCCCCAGCTCCCGTCGGGCAGCACCGGCGCCCGGCGCGCGCTGAAGAAGGTGGAAGACGTGGTGCCCACCTCCCACTACGATACCGAGGCGGATCAAGAGATGCAGGCCGAGTACGGAGTCACCACCGCCGACCACAAGCCGGCGTTTCTCTATGTGGAGCGCGGACCCGGCGCGGGGCAGTTGCTCGAGCTGAAGCAGGGCACGGTGGTGGTGGGGCGCGC
This sequence comes from uncultured Archangium sp., assembly GCA_937875615.1. GTDB lineage: Bacteria > Myxococcota > Myxococcia > Myxococcales > Myxococcaceae > Archangium_A. Next base: position 488 of record CALNBU010001078.1, on the reverse strand, counting down.
TTCGGTGAGCGACCTGCGGCTCCAACACCCGTCCATCTCCCGCCGGCACACGCAGCTCAAGCGCATCGGCGAGCAGTTCTTCGTCAAGGACCTCGGCAGCCAGAACGGCACCTTCGTCAACAAGCAGCGCATCTCCGGCGAGGCCGAGGTGAAGCCCGGCGACACCATCGCCATGGGCAACGCGCTCCTCCGCCTGCGTGGCCCGCTGGCGCGCGGAGAGCAGCCCGGCGCCGCGGCCGACGATGGCGCGGCCACCTCCGCCGACAAGAAGGCGCGCGTCCCCACCGCGGTGGTGGCCCGCCACTCCGGCCCGGCGCTCCAGGGGCCGAGCAACACCGCGCTCAAGGTGGCGGTCTTCGCCGGCGCCGTCGGCTTCAGCCTCGCCGCGGTGCTGGCCTTCGCGCTGGTGAGGATGTCCGGCGACAAGACCACCACGGCCGCCGACCCCACGGTGGTGGCCGCCACCGTCGACGAGCGGGAGCAGCTCA
>CALNBU010001077.1 GCA_937875615.1 uncultured Archangium sp. | reverse complement strand
CATGGCGGTCAGCGCATCCAGGTCGAAATCTGGCCCTGTGAGCACGAAGGGGATCCGTCCCCTTTCCAACTCGTCCAGCATCTCGACCAGCCGCTTCGCGCCGTAGACCTTGTCGAGCGCCTCCAGCATCCCCGCGGAGTGCACCGCCACCGAACGGTTGACGCTCTCGTCGAAGCCGTAGTCGCCGCCGAGCGAGTGGATGTTGCCGTCGAACACCAACCCCACCACCTCGCCCTTCGCGTTCACCAGCGGCGACCCGGAGTTGCCCCCGATGATGTCGTTGGTGGTGACCAGGTTGAAGGGCGTGTCGAGCTTCAGCTTCGACCTGGCCGCGAACCACGACGGCGGGAGCGCGAAGGGGAAGACCCCGGTCTGTCGCTCGAAGGCGCCGCCCAGGGTGGTGAAGGGCGCCACCTGCGCGCCGGCCTCGCTCCAGCCCTTCACCGCGCCGTAGGACAGGCGCAGCGTGAAGGTCGCGTCGGGGTAGACCGACTCGCCGTAGACGGCGAAGCGCGCGCGCGCGACGAGCTCCTGCTGCTTCTTCAGCGGCCCGTCCACCTCCGTCTCGTACTTCTTGCGCACCGCGCGGGCGTCGGCCTCGAAGAGGCGCACCAGCTCGAGCATGGAGTCCTTCGAGGCCTCGATGGCCGGCTTGCCGCCGTCGAACAGCGCCTTGCGGAAGCCGCCGGTGGGGTTGCCGGTCTTGTCCGTCTTCAGATCCTTCAGCCTGGTGCCCTTCACCGCGGCCCGGGCGAGGTCCGCCGCGCTGCGGGTGCCGGCCACGCGCTTCACCAGCGGGTGATCTGGCCCCAGCTCCTCGAAGACCTTGCTCAGCCAGAAGGTCAACATCGCCACCTCGAGCTCGTCGTAGATGGGCGCGTTCGACAGCACCCGCTGCTTGAGCTGCGGCAACCGCGCATCGGTGTACTCCGGGAGCCGCTCCCCGTTGGGCTTCCCGGACTCCTCGGCGTAGCGCACCAGGGTGCGCGCGACGTTGAAGTAGGTCGAGAAGCGCCCCGGCCCGCCCTCCAGCGCGGTGTAGGCCTTGCGCTGCGCGCGCTGCTGACGCACCAGGGCCTCGATCGCCGGCCACGCGGCGCCGTACTGCTTGTCGAGCTCGGGGTTGGCCTTCACTTTGGCGCGGAAGTCCTGTTCGTTCTTCACCAGCTGGCCGAAGAAGGCCTTGTCGGTGAGCGCGCCGAAGCGGCCCTTGTAGACCTTGAGACCGTTCTCCACGCCGAACAGCGGGTTGGCGCCGTGCCGCTTCTGCTCGGCGCCGCGGTTCTGGTACTCGGTCAACAGGCCGCGCAGCTCCGACAGGCGGGCGATGGTGGCCGGGAGCCGCGCGTCGCGCTCGTCCTCGAACTGCGCCACGGTCAGCCCGCGCGAGGTGCTGCCGGGGTTGCCCGAGACGAAGGTCACGTCGCCTTCCTTGAGCGCGCCGTCGCTCCACGCGAGGTAGTTCTGGAACTGCGCCGGCTTGCCGTCCTTCCCGTAGATGCGGAGGAAGGAGAGGTCGAGATCGAAGCGGGGGAAGTTGAAGTTGTCGGGGTCTCCGCCGAAGAAGGCGATGGCGCCCTCCGGCGCGAAGGTCAGGCGCACGTCCTGAAAGCGCTGGTAGCGGTAGAGGTTGTAGCGACCGCCCCGGTAGAGGGTGATGACCTCACAGCGCACGTCGTCGCTGGTGCCGCACTCCTTCTCGATGGCGGCGATCTCCGCCTTCTGCAGCTCGCTGAACCGGTCGTCCGGGGCGCCCCTGGTGGCCGCCTGTACGCGCTGGGTGACCTCCTTGATCTCCACCAACTGGTTGAGCTCCATGCCCGGGCAGCGCAGCTCTTCGGCGCCGGACTTCGCGAGGAAGCCGTCGCGGATGAAGTCCTTCTTCTGGAGGCCCGAGAGGTTCTCGATGCACTCCCGCGCGCAGTGGTGGTTGGTCATCACCAGGCCCGACGCCGAGACCACCGAGGCCGAGCAGCCTCCGGCGAGCCGCACCGACGAGAGCCGGAGATGATCGAGCCAGTCCTTCGTCGGCTCGAAGCCATACTTCGCCTTCACCTTCGCCGAGGGGAAGGTGTTGTAGGTCCACATGCCTTCATCGGCGAGGGCGGGGAGGGCGCAGAGCGCGCCCACGAGCAGGGTGGCGTGTCGCATGCGCGCCTCTTGCTACGGTCGCACGCCCGAGGCGACCACATTCGCCCCCGTCGACGTCAATCGCGCGCGCAGTGCGGCACCGCGTTGCTCACGGCGTCACACGGGTGCCACAGCCGGCCGAGCTGATTGGGGCTCAGCAGCGTGGTGGGCGTGACGTTCCCGGGGAAGTCGCCGCAGGAGTTCACCGCGTTGAAGCCGGTGCCCGCGCAGGCCACGCTGCTCGACTGGTAGGGCGCCACCTGCGCGACGGGCGCGCCGAAGGTCAGCGCCCCGGCGTTGGCTACGTGCCCGCGCGCCACCTGGAGGATGCTCTGACCGCCGCCGGTGTTGTTGAACCAGCCGCTCTGGAGGTTCGGCCCCTCCATGGCGAGCGAGGAGATGCGCAGGCCGAAGAGCCCGGTGCTCTGCGGCGTGGCCGACAACGACTGCGCGCAGGTGGGCGCGGCGCCTTGATCGCGCATGGTCACGTACACGCCGCGCGGCGGGATCACGTCGGCGGGGCCGAAGTTCATCCAGCGGAAGCTCCCGCTGCTGGCGCCGGCGTTGCGGTAGCCGAAGTGGTACCCGTCGAGCGAGAGCGGACAGTTGGAGAGGTTGGTCAGCTCGATGGCTTCACCGGCCTGGCCGGCCTCGCCGTTCACCACGTACTCGCTGATCACCAGCGTGCTCGAGGACGGCGCGATGGGCGTCGCGCAGGCCTCGACGAGGTCGACGGAGAACTGCGTGGGCGCCGAACAGCAGTTGGCCTCTCCGCTGACGCAGGCGCGCAGCTCCAACGCGATGGGCGTACCGGGCGGAGGGCCGCCGGCGCCGAGCCGCGCGGAGGGCCGCAGGTGGTTGGCGCCGGCCGCCGCCTGCGCCCGCACCAGCGGGTCTCCCGCCACCGTCAACTGGTAGACGTGGCCAGACGGCACCGCGGGGAACTGCACGATGGGCCGACCGTCCCAGCTGGTGCCGCAGGCGGTGCTGGCCGGCGGACTGGGCGGCGTGGCGCAGGCGCTGGTGGACACCGTCGAGGAGCAGCAGGTGGTGGTGCCGCCGTTGTCGCGCGCACAGAAGGCCAGCGTGTAGTTGCCGGGGAGATCCGGCGTGAAGGTGGTGGTCGGTTGGTCGATGGGCGTCGGCACGGCGGTGGAGCCATCGGGCTTGAGCACCACCATCCACCAGGTGGCGACGATCTCGCCGTCGGTGTCGAAGGCGGTGGCGCTCAGGGTCTGCGGCATGTCCACCATGCCGGTGAGCGCGCCTGAGCACAGCACCACCGGCGGGTTGCAGATCCCGTTCTCGTCGATCTCTCCGTCGCAGTCATTGTCGAGGCCATCGCAGATCTCCACGCCGGGCTGGCCGGGCTCACAGGCGAAGGCCTCGCCATCCACGCAGCTCTCGACGGTGCGCGCGCAGGCGCCGACGCCGCAGGAGGCCTCGCCGAAGCCGTTGTCGATGGCGCCGTCGCAGTCGTCGTCGAGGCCGTTGCAGAGCTCCTCGGCGGGGGCCGGCGCCTCGCAGATGCCCGGGACACCCTCGGCGCACGCGGACACCACGCGCTCACAGGCCCCCGTGCCGCAGCGGAGCTCGCCGAAGCCCTCGTCCACCTCTCCGTCGCAGTCGTCGTCGATCCCGTTGCACACCTCGGCGGCAGGGGAGCCGGGCTCGCAGGTCAGCTCGACGCCATCCACGCAGCTCCCGACGGTGCGCGCGCAGGCGCCGACACCGCAGGTCACCTCGGCGAAGCCGTTGTCGACGACGCCATCGCAGTCGTCGTCGAGGCCGTTGCAGAGCTCCTGGGTACAGCCGGCGTCGAACACCGGGGTGATCTTCGGATCGCCACATCCGCAGCCCGACAGGAAGACCAACGACGAGACGAAGAAAACGCTGCGGTGCATGGAGGCGCTCAAACCGTGAAGCACCGCGAAGGGTCAAGACACGACCCTGAAACAACCCTCGCGCTTAGTTTACATAACGCTAATTATTCGACATTGCTTGGTGGGGTTTCCGAGGGGGAAAGATGGCGTATGTGCGGTGCATGCGCGCTGTCTTCTCATGGATTCTCGCGGTGTCGTTGCTGGCCTGCCCGGCTGCGCATCAGGGTTCGACCGACGCGATGGTCGTCGACGCCGGGCCGGAGCTCGAGCCCGACGCGGGCCCACCTGGTCCGATGGATCTCTCGCTGACGGTCACGGCCAACGACGGCGTTCTGGAGGTGCTCGAAGGATCCTCGGTCGATGCGGTGCGCAGCCTCGAGCTGCGCTTCCCGGTTCGCCTCAAGGACTTCCGGGTGCGGCTCCTGGACTGGCAGGACAAGATCGTCCCGTCCGATGAGTCGCTGACCGAAGATGGACTGGGCTGGATCATCCGGCCCACCGCGCCGCTCAAGTCAGGTCGCGCCTACGTGGTGAAGGTCGACGCCGAGCTGGGTCCGGAGATCTCCGACGAGTCAGGTGGAACCTGGACCGATTGGGCGCTCTCTTTTCAGCTGTCCGGCGAGCTCCAGCCAGAGCCCTCGACGAAGCAGCCCGCGAACAAGAAGAAGCGAAAGAAGTAGTCGAGTCGTTCAGAGCGCCAGCAGCAGTCGGCTGAGATCGTACAGCACCTCGCCGCGCTCGAAGATGGGCGTGCGCGGCGCCCCCCAGGCGTTCAGCTCCGCGATGCGCTGCGCGGTCCACTCCAGCACCGACCGCAGGTTGATGGCGTCATACAGGTTGTATTCGGTGAGCAGCCGGAGCGCGTCCTTCTCGTGGTTGATGGTCCACTCCCGCCACAGCCGGATCGCGTCGAGGCCGCCGACGCCCCGGAGGTGCGGCGGCCGACCCAGGCCGATGGCGTCCTCCACGCCCTTGAGCCCGCCGCGCAGCTTCGCGCGGCGGACGAGGAACCGCAGGTCGATGTGCACCGCCGGCGTGGGGAGCGCCCCGAAGGTCCTGGCCAGGACCGGCACGTCGTACACCGAGCCGTTGAACGACACCCAGATGCGGCTGCGCGCCAGGCGCTCCGGGAGCGCGGCCAGCGAGGTGTCTCTCCGAAACGACGCCAGCCCCTGGCCGTCGAAGATCCCGACCACCGTGGGCTGATGGTCTGCGTCGGCCTCGATGTCGAAGAAGGCCGCCTCGACGGCGAAGGGCCCGTAGAGCCGCCAGTGTTCCCGTTGCGGCAGGAGCGCGGCCAACGTCGGGAGATCTGCCGCTGCGAGCGCCGTGCGGGCCCGCGCGATGGCCGCGCACAGCTCGCCGTCGAGGCGCGTCCCCAACACCACCTCACGCGCCGCCGCCGCCTCGAAGTCCTCCCACGTCTCGAGCCCGCGCGCCCAGAGCTCGCGCTCCCGCTGCGGTCCGACCCCCTTGATGAGCTGGAACGTCCGCTGGACGGACTTC
>CALNBU010001076.1 GCA_937875615.1 uncultured Archangium sp. | reverse complement strand
ACCCAGCACTGGCGGCGGCGGTATCGGTGGTGGGGGCGGTGGCGGCGGGCGCCGACGGTGAGCCTTCTCCGGGCCCGGGGCCGTCGGACAAGGCCCCGGAGGAGAAGAAGAGCGGCGGCTCGGACTTCATGCTCGTGCTCTCCACCATCGTGATGATGGTGTTCTTCATCGGGCTGCCGCACGCGCTGACCTGGCTGGTGGGCAAGGCCGTCGGCCCGGGCTTCGACACCACCAGCTTCGCCTTTCACCTCGTCGACGGCGTCTTCCGGGTGGCCATCCTGGTCGGCTACATGTGGCTGCTCTCGAAGACCGAAGACGCGAAGACGCTGTTCCGGTACCACGGCGCCGAGCACAAGGCGATCTGGACCTACGAGAGCTACAAGCCGCTCACCCTGAGCGAGGCCAGGCCCTTCACCACGCAGCACCCGCGCTGCGGCACGTCGTTCCTGTTCATCGTGGTGGGCGTGGCGGTGCTGATGCACGTGGCGCTGTTGCCCTTCGTCCCCCGGCTGCACGAGAACGACCTGGTGAACCAGGTGCTGATGATCTTCATCAAGGTGCCCATGGCCTTCCCCATCGCCGGGATCGCCTACGAGCTGCAGCGCTGGAGCGCGAAGGACTCGTGTCCCGCCTTCATCAAGGGCCTCACCCGGCCGGGCATCTGGCTGCAGGGCATCACCACCCAGCCGCCCACCGACGCCCAGCAGGAGGTGGCGCTGCTCTCGCTCGACCGCGCGCTGGCGCGGGAAGAGGGCAAGCCCAGGTCGGCCGACGGAGTGACGCTGTACGACTCCTTCGAGGCGGCCGCGGCGACCTGAGCCGGGCCACCGCCGGTGGATTTCTGGACGGGGATCGATCGTCGCGTACCGTGCGCGGCATGTCTTCGACCTCGACCGCGTTCGCGCGCCAGACCTCCTCGCTGCAAGACAGTGTCTTCGCCCGCTCCTCCGACTACGTGCTGTACCGGGGGGACTCGCTGGCACTGCTCGACGAGTTCGAGCCGCAGACCTTCGACCTCATCTTCGCCGACCCTCCGTACTTCCTCTCCAACGGCGGCTTCACCTGCCAGGGCGGTAAGCGCGCGCCGGTGAAGAAGGGTGAGTGGGACCAGAGCCGCGGCGTGGAGTCCGACCACGCCTTCACCTCCGCCTGGCTGAAGAAGTGTCAGCGGCTGCTGAAGCCCTCGGGGAGCATCTGGGTCTCGGGGACGCAGCACGTCATCTTCTCGGTGGGCTTCGCCATGCAGCAGCTCGGCTACAAGCTGCTCAACACCGTCACCTGGTACAAGCCCAACGCCAGCCCCAACCTGGCCTGCCGCTACTTCACGCACTCCACCGAGCTGCTGATCTGGGCCTCGCCGGGCAGCAAGGGCAAGCTGCAGCACCGCTTCAACTACCAGGACATGAAGGCGGCCAACGGCGGCAAGCAGATGCGCGACGTGTGGGCGCTGCCCAGGCCGGGCGAAGAGGAGCTCAACGACGCCGGCGAGGGCGCGCTGTGGACCATGACCTCCGCCAAGCCGGGCGAGAAGGCGCACGGTCGGCACCCCACGCAGAAGCCCCTGGCGCTGCTGGAGCGCATCGTCGACGCCTGCACCGAAGACGACGCGGTGGTGCTCGACCCCTTCTGCGGCTCCGGCACCACCGGCGTGGCGGCGGTGGGGAAGGGCCGCCGCTTCGTCGGGCTGGACCTCGACACCGAGTACCTGTCGCTCACCCAGAAGCGGCTGAACGCGCTGTAGTCCGCGTCCAGCCGTCGTCCCGCCTGGCTACTTCTTCTTCTTGGCCGGCGGCGCCGCGGGGGCCGGCGGGGGGAAGTTGGCCGCCAGCACGCGCTCGGCGCTGGCCTTGATGCTCGCGCTCTTCGTCCCGGCGGCGATCTCGGTCAGCGCCTGCTTCGCCGACTCGTAGCGGATGTCGTCGAGCGAGCGCACGAAGCGGCCGCGGAACTCCTCGGTGAAGTTGACCTCGTCGAGCACCACGTCGCGCACGAAGGCGGCGAAGGGGGTGGTCTCGCGGAGCTCGCGGTTGTTGTGCAGGGGCGCGGTCACGGTGCGGGCGAACTCATTGTTGCGGGGCGCGCCCTTCATCGTCTCCAGCATCAGCGGCAGGATGTCGGTGTTGCGCGACTTGCCCAGGGTCCCGGCGATGCGGCGGAACCACGAGAAGCCGCGGCCCTTCTGGGTCACCAGCGCCGCGCGCAGCGTACCGAGCGAGCCGTCGCTGCCGAGGCGCGCCGCGGAGCTGGCCCAGGCCTCGAGGTAGTTGATGTCGAGCTCCCGCTTGCCCAGCTCGCCGAGTACCCAGGCGTGGCCTTCGTCCGAGTTCACCCGCCCCAGCGCCTCGATGGCGGCGTTGCGCACGCGGATGTACCCCACCGGATCATCGTTGAGGCCGGTCGGGCGCTTGGCCAGCGCGAGCAGCGGGGCGGCGAAGTCCCTGGGGAGCTTCTTGAAGCGGGTGTCGGCCAGCTTGCGCAGGATGCCTTCGCGCACCCAGGGAGAGGGATCTTTGTTGAGCAGGTCGAGGATGGCGCCCAGGGCGGTCTCCGAGGGGCGCGTCTCTTCCTTGATCTCGCTCTTGCCCAGCTCGCCGAGCAGCTGCCGCGCGGAGAGGTAGCGCCACACCGGATCATCGTCGTAGCGGACGGCGTCGACCAGGCGGTCCTCATTGAGCGCGCCGGGGTCGACCTTCACCAGGGCGCCGAAGCCCTTGTTCCAGTTGACCCACTCCGGCGACGCGGGCACGTCGAGGACCACCTTCACCTCGGGCTTGTCGACCAGCACCTCGGCGGCCTGGGTGTACGACGGCTCGTTGTTGCGGTGGATGACGATGGGCAGCTTGAAGACGAAGTGGCCTTTCTCGCCGGCGACGCTGGGTCGCTGGCGGATGGTGACCGTCAGCTTGCCGTCGGCGTAGGCGGCGGAGGGCTCGATGACGGGGTACCCCTTCTTGTGCAGCCAGGCGTCCTTGAAGGGCTTGAGCTCCTTCTCTTTCTTGGTGGTCTCGAACACCACCTTGAAGAAGTCGTCGCTGGTGGCGGCCTTGCCGCCGTGCTTCTCGAGCCACGCCTTGAGGATCTTCTTCATCTCGGCCCGGCCCACCCAGGCCTCCAGCATGTGCAGCACCTGCCGGCCCTTGGCGTAGGTGGTTTCGTCGAAGGCCTCTTCGACCGGCACGCCCTTCACCACCAGCGGGTGGCTGCGGGGCCCGGTCTCTTCGACGAAGTAGCCGTCGAGCAGCGAGGCCGCGGTGCGCAGCTCCAGCGCTTCGTTGTCGGCGTAGTCGTCGGAGGTGAGCGCGCCCAGGTACGAGGCGAAGCCCTCGTTGAGCCACAGGTCGTTCCACCACGCGCAGGTGACGAGGTTGCCGAAGTACTGGTGCGCCAGCTCGTGGGAGAGCAGCCCCACGATGTGCGAGCGCGCGAGCAGATCATTGCGGTGATCGACCAACAGCAGCGAGGTGCGCTCGAAGATGACCGAGGTGTTCTCCATGCCGCCCCAGGAGAAGTTGGGCACCGCCACCACGTCGAGCTTGGCCCACGGGTAGCGGGTGCCGACGAAGGCGACCTGGAAGTTGTAGAGCTGCTTGAGCACGTCGACGGCCACGAAGGCGTCGGCCTTGCGGTGCGGCGGCACCCACAGCGTGGAGGGGATGTCTTCGTTGACGCTCACCGGCTCGAGCTGCGCGATGGCCACCGCGATGAGGTAGGGGCTGTGCGGCTGCTCCTGCTTCCAGTGCACCCGGCGGAGGTTCTTGCCGCCGTCGGTGAACTTCTCGTCGAGCTCCCGGCGGCCGTTGCTCACCACCGCGTAGCGCTGGTCGACGATGGCCAGCACCTCGCTGGTGGCCTTGTCGGCGGGCGTGTCGTTGAGGGGGAAGAAGCGCTGCGCGAAGTCCGGCTCGAAGTGCGTGAAGTAGCCCGGCAGGCTGCCCTGCGGCGCGTCGGGCTCGGAGGCGGTGAAGAAGCCCTCGTTGGAGGTGCCGGCGGTGACCGCGTAGGCGATCTCCACCACCGCCTCCTTCCCGGCCGCGACGGGCTTCTTCGGCTTCACCTTGAGCGTGCCGGAGCGCGTCTCGGGCACGTAGTGGGCGGTGAAGGTGGCGTCTTCGCCGTCGACCCTGGCGGAGGCGACCTTGAGATCGTACGCGTCGAGCTCGATCTCCGGCAGCGCCTTGAGGGCCTTGAGGGTGATGGTGGCGACGTTGTTGAACGTACCGTTGTCGCCCTGGCGCAGCTCGAGCTTGTAGTGCTGGGCGTCCCAGGGGCGGTTCTTCGGCTGCAGGCCGGTGGGCGCTGGCGCCGCGGCGAGGAGGGCGTAAACGAGCAGTGCGTTCATGTGGCGCAAGGTACGTCAATTCGCCCCCAATACGAGAGCGAATGCTCATACAGTGCGCCCCCGATGGCGCTTGGGTTGCAACTCCGCGAGCTGGTCGATGCCTTCAGCGAGCTGGTCGCGCAGCACGTGCGGTTGGCGCGCGTGGAGCTGGCTCAGGACGCGCGCTTCATCGGGGTCCGGGTGGGGGTCATCGCGGCCCTGGCGCCGCTGTTCC
>CALNBU010001075.1 GCA_937875615.1 uncultured Archangium sp. | reverse complement strand
CGTCCCGACCGGGTGCAAGCCTCCAGCAGTCAGGAGGACGCCGAAGGAAAGGCAGATGGTCTCCACCTGAACCTCCCGGTTCAGCCAGGTCGAGACACACGGCTCATGGCGGGGAACGTTTCATCGGACAAGGCGGCGCAGCGGCAGGTGGCGGAGGCGAGGCGGCGCGCGCTCAGTCCAGACGTAGTGGCACGGTGGGGCGGCGAGGTGCAGGCGCATCTCGCCGCCCTTCCTCTTTTACAGGCGGCGAGCACGGTGGCGGCGTACGCAGCCCAGGCCTTCGAGGTGCCGCTGTCGTCCTGCCTCGACGCCTTCGCCGCGCGGGGTGCGCAGGTGCTGCTGCCCCGGCTGGTGCGAGGGAGCCGCGTGCTGGCCTTCACCACCGGCCATGGCGGTGACGCCGCCGACTTCACCCCGCTCCCTGCGGGCTCCGTGGGCGTGCCGCTCGACACCGTCGGCGTGTGGCTGGTCCCCGGCGTGGCCTTCACCCGCGACGGGCGGCGGCTGGGCCGGGGCCGCGGCTACTACGACGCCACGTTGGCGTTGCGAGCGCCCACCTCGGTGTTGGTGGGCATCGCCTTCGAATGCAGCATCTTCGACACGTTGACCACCGAGCCCCACGACGTGTCCGTCGACTGGCTCGCCACCGAGCGCGGCGTGTTCAGAACGCGCAGAGGATCTTGAGCGTCAGCGACACGTCGTCGGCGCGGCGGCGGCACTGATTGCCGAACTGCACCTTCGCGCTGGCGCCATCCTCCGAGCGGGAGAAGTTGACCAGGCCGTCGTTGGCGATGGTGCAGGTCTCGCGCTTCCCGTCGGCGCGGGTGATGACGAACTGGAGCAACCCTGGATCAGGCACGTTCTCGATGTCGAGGCTCTGCACCACGCCGGCCAGCTGCGCGATGTTGATGAGCGTGTCGCGGTAGGAAGTCCTGCAGATGGAGTCCAGGTTGATGAGCGTGTTGTCGAAGCGCTCGGCCATCGCGCGCAACCGGTAGCCGGCCTGATTGGAGGTCGGGCAGTCCACGTTGCGCACCTGCGCGCCATCGACGATGGCCTGCGCCGACTTGTTGTTGATGCTCACCGGCGCGATGGCGGTCCAGATGACCTCCTTCGCGGTGCCGTTGCTGTCCTTGAGGTCCTGCGTCAGCTGCCGGTGGTACTCGCTCACGGTGGTGAGCTCGTTCTCGCGCTCGGTGCAGTCGGCCACCGCGGTGTTGTCGGTGACCTGCACCACCGGCGGACGCGCCGTCTCACTGCAGTCGTCTTCGTCGGTCAGCACCACGATCAACAACCTGGCGCCGTCGCGCAGGAAGCCCTGGTTGCCGCCCTCGGACATGGGCGTGTCGATGAGCTCCGTCAACAGCGCCAGGCGCACCGCCTCGAAGGGCGTCTCCTGGCCGGATCCGCTGGTGCCCTGCCGCACCAGCCGGTCGAAGCGGGAGATGAGCTCGGGGTCGTCACCAGAGAGCAGCCGGTCTCCCTCGGGGTTGTCGAGATCTCCGTCCACCGGCACCGGGCGGAGTCGACCGGCCTGCTGCGGGTAGTCGATGAGGAACGGCTCGGCGCCGCCCACCTTCCCGTGGAGGTACACCGAGGTGGTGATCACCCCGACGTTGAAGTCGGAGGGCACGCCGCCGCCCCGCTTCAGCTCGTCGACGAAGGCGGTGAGCTCCCGGGCGACGCCCTCCTGCTCTTCCTGCATGGAGTTGGAGTTGTCGATGACGAACAGGATGTCGAGCTTCGGCGGCGCGATGAGCGGAGGCTTCTGCTCACAGGCGCGGGTGAGCGCGAGGTTGCTGTCGTCGACGGGCGAGGTCTTGCATCCGAAGCAGCCCTCGCAGCTCGCGACCAGCGTGAGCACGGCAATGCTGAAGAAGGTGTGGTGTCGCATGGCGTCCATTCCCGCGCGGCCGCGGAGAGCCCCATCATGCACGCATCCACGCACCTGCGCGAATCGTCGCCAAATCCTCCACTTTCGGAGGACGCGACACGCGGATTCCACATTGCGGTGAGGAGAAAACTGACTACCCTTCCAAGAGTCGAAACCGCGGGAGGGCGCACCCTCCCCAACCCGTTGAAAACAAGGCGAATCCCGAACATGTCTGACGACAAGAAGAAGGCGGCGGCCGCGCAGGTGCTGCCGGCGACGATGAGCCCGCCCGGCGTCATCAACAAGGACGACATCCCTCAGGTCCTCCCCATTCTCCCCCTGCGCAACTCGGTGTTCTTCCCCGGCGGCGTGCTGCCGCTGGCGGTCGGGCGTCAGAAGACCATCGCCCTCATCAAGGACGCGGTGCGCGACGACCAGGTCATCGGCGTGGTGACGCAGCGCAAGGCCGAAGAAGAGGACCCCGGTGCGACCGACCTCTACGCCATGGGCACCGTGGCGCGCATCGTCAAGCTGCTCAAGATGGGCGAAGACAACTACTCGCTGGTGGTGCAGGGCCTCGCCCGCTTCCGCGTGATGGAGTTGGTGCAGGAGTCGCCCTACCTCAAGGCGCGCATCGAGCCGGTCGACGACAAGACCTCCCCGGACAACGTGGAGATCGAGGCGCTCACCATCAACCTCAAGAAGCTGGCGCGCGAGGTCATCGAGATGATGCCCGAGCTCCCCGCCGCGGCCACCGAGCTGGTCGAGAGCATCACCCACCCCGGCCACCTGGCCGACCTCATCGCCGCCAACGTCGACGTGCCCATCGAAGAGAAGCAGGCCGTGCTGGAGACGGTCGATCTCAAGGGCCGGATGAAGCTGGTGCTGGAGCTCCTCAATCGCAAGCGGGAGATCCTCAAGCTCTCCAGCAAGATCGACTCCGCCGTGAAGGGCGAGATGTCGAAGACCCAGCGCGAGTACTACCTGCGTCAGCAGCTCAAGGCGATCAAGGAAGAGCTCGGAGAGATGGGCGAGGACGAAGAGGAGCTCGACGAGCTGGGGGAGCGCATCAAGAAGGCGCAGCTCCCGGCGGAGGTCGAGAAGGTCGCCAACAAGGAGCTCAACCGGCTGAAGACCATCCCCGCCGCGTCGAGCGAGTACACGGTGGCCCGCACCTACCTCGACTGGATCGCGGATCTCCCGTGGAACAAGCTCACGGAGGACAACCTCGACATCGACAACGCGCGCAAGCAGCTCGACAACGATCACTACGGCATCCAGACCGTGAAGAAGCGCGTGCTGGAGTACCTCGCGGTGCGCAAGCTGAAGAATGACATGCGCGGCCCCATCCTCTGCCTGTCGGGCCCCCCGGGCGTCGGCAAGACCTCGCTCGGTCAGTCCATCGCCCGCGCGCTGGGGCGCAAGTTCGTGCGCCTCGCGCTGGGCGGCGTGCGAGACGAAGCGGAGATCCGCGGGCACCGCCGCACCTACGTGGGGGCGCTCCCCGGCCGGTTCATCCAGCAGATGAAGAAGGCCCAGTCACGCAACCCGGTCATGCTGCTCGACGAAATCGACAAGCTGGGAGCCGACTTCCGCGGAGACCCGTCGGCGGCGCTGCTGGAGGTGCTCGACCCCGAGCAGAACAACACCTTCAGCGACCACTACCTCGACGTGCCGTTCGACCTGTCGAAGGTGATGTTCATCGCCACCGCCAACCGCCTCGACACCATCCCGCCGCCGCTGCGCGACCGCATGGAGATCATCGAGATGAGCTCCTACACCTTCATCGAGAAGGAGCACATCGCGCGGAACCACCTCATCCCCAAGCAGCTCAAGGAGCACGGCATCACCGACGAGCACTTCGAGCTGACCAAGGAGGGCCTGGAGAAGGTGATCAGCGCGTACGCCATCGAGCCCGGCGTGCGAAACCTCGAGCGGCGCATCGCCGAGCTCTGCCGCTCGGTGGCGGTCAGCGTGGCGTCCGGAAAGACCGACAAGCAGGTCATCGGCGCGCAGCGCGTCGAGGAGCTGCTGGGCCCCAAGCGCATGGAGCTCAACGTCGCCGAGCGCACCAGCCAGACCGGCGTCAGCGTCGGCCTCACCTACACCGCGCTGGGCTTCGGAGACATCCTCTTCATCGAAGCCACCAAGATGCCCGGCAAGGGCAGCCTCACCATCACCGGCCAGCTGGGCGACGTGATGAAGGAGTCGGTCACCACCGCCTTCTCCTGGCTGCGCGCCAACGCCGACCGCATGGGGATCCTCCCCACGGCCTTCGAGAAGACCGACCTGCACATCCACTTCCCTGACGGCGCCACCCCCAAGGATGGGCCGTCGGCGGGCATCGCCATCACCACCGCGCTGACCTCGCTCTTCACCGGCATCCCGGTGCGCAGCGACACCGCCATGACCGGAGAGATCACCCTGCGAGGCATCGCCGGCATGATCGGTGGCGTCCGCGAGAAGGTGCTGGGCGCGCACCGCGCCGGCATCAAGCGGGTGATGATGCCCGAGAAGAACAAGAAGGACCTCATCGATGTCCCCGACTCGGTGAAGGCGGAGCTGGAGTTCAACTTCGTCAAGCATGTCGACGAGGCGTTGAACTACGCGCTGGAGCGCTCGCCCTTCCAGGCCGCGCCGCCGCCGCAGGTGGACGAGGCCGCGGCCGAAGTCCGCGCCTGAGTCCACGCGAGGTGTGAAGAGACGGGCCCATCGGCGAGCAGCCGGTGGGCCCTTCGTCTATGGCCCGGTTACAGTCCCAGCGTCTGCTGCCCGGGCAGATCGTCCCGGTGCTTTTCGAGGATGAGATCGATGCCCTGGCGGATGTACTCAGCGACCGGGACCTTGGTCTTCTGGTTCAGGAGCTTGAGCAGTTCATTCTGCTCGGGCGTAATGTAGATCGTCGTGCTGATCTTCTTGCGCGCCATGGACGTCTGCGACGCTACGTCGACAGCGGGTCATGGCAAGGAAATGACCTGATATGCGAACCCCCAGACTCTCGCTGCTGACCCTCGCGTTGGTGGGCTGCGCGACCACCGA
>CALNBU010001074.1 GCA_937875615.1 uncultured Archangium sp. | reverse complement strand
CACACCCTCCCTTTCACGGTGACGCCCTTGAGCACGTCTTCGCCGCGTTGGTTGCGGGCCTCGATTTGCGCGGTCAGCTCCCCGCCGTCGATGGCGGTGACCCTGCCGTTGAAGGTGATGACGTCGCGGGGGGCCACCGGGCGGCTGAAGCGCACCTCGACGCCGGCCACGCGCCCCGGGTCGCCGAGGTATCGGGCGAAGGCATCGGTGGCCCAGGCCAGCGTGCACAGCCCCTGGAGGATGACGCCGCCCAGCCCCGCCGCCACGCCCGCCTCGGGGTCGACGTGGATGGGGTTGAAGTCACCGGAGGCGGCTGCGTAGTAGAGCGGCCGCGGCGGATCGCACTCGCGGACCAGCGTGAAGGTGTCTCCGACGGCGTAGGACATGCGCGCGCTCTTTAGCGGGCCGGGCGATCGAGCGGGTCGTCAATTTCATTGGCTGACATCTGATGACGCGATTTCCAGGTGGTCAGCGCGTAGTCGATGAGCCGGTCGAGGTAGCTCATCAGCGGAGGGCACCGGACCCCGGTGCCGTCCAGCAGCTCGAGCGCGGTGTGGCAGTTGTAGAGCGCGAGGTGGTTGACGTAGGCGACGGCCGCCCGCTGCGGGCGCGCCAGCTTCTCCACGCCGGGGATCCTCAGGAACCAGTCGGCGGCGCGGGCGGGGAGGCTGAAGCGGGGCAGCTTGCGGTTCGCGCGCTCGGCGATGAGCTCGTACACCCGCCGGGCGCTCATGGGGTTGGGGTCGACCAGGTGGACGGTCTTGCCGGCGGCCTCCGGGCGCTGCGCCAGCGACCACACCGCCTTGACCACGAAGTCCACCGGCACCACGTTGAGCGGCGCCACGCCGTTGCCCGGCAGCGGGAGCGGCAGTACCAGCGGGGAGAGCACCAGTAGCATCCCGAGGTAGTAGGGGCCCTCGAAGCGGTCGATTTCTCCAGTGGCTGAGTCGCCCACCACCGTCGACGGGCGCACCACGGTGATGGGGAGTCGGCCCATGGCCCGCTGCACCAGCCGCTCGGCCTCGTACTTGGTCTCTTCGTAGGCGTTGCGGAACGACTGACCGCACTCCAGCTCGTCTTCGGCGATGACGCCGACGCGATCTCCCGAGACGTAGCAGGTCGAGAAGTGAACGAGGCGCTGGAGCGCTTTGCACTCGTGCGCCAGCTCCAGCACGTTGGAGGTTCCCCCCACGTTGACCCGCTGGGCCTCCTCGCGGGGCATGCCGAGGTAGCTGATGGCGGCGAGGTGGAAGATGTGCGTCGTCTCGTCGACCAGGCGCTGGTACTCGGGGCCGGCGAGGCCGAGGTGCATGTCCACCACGTCGCCGGAGAGCAGCTCCACCCGCGCGCCCTGGAGCCGCTCCACGTAGGCCCTGGCCTCCCGGGCGAAGCGGGGCTGCACCAGCAGCGTGATGCGCCCCTCGGGGTTCTCCCGGGCGAGGTGTTCGACCAACCGCTTGCCGATGAACCCGGGGTAGCCGGTGACGAAGGCGTGGAAGCTCATGAGGTGGGGGCACCGTAGCGCAGCACCTGCGCGAGGATGGCCTCGACCTGCTGACGCGTCGCTTCCTGCGAGCCGCCGTTGTCGATGATCCAGGTGGCGTGCTTGCGCTTCTCCTCGGTCGGCATCTGGGCGTCGATCCGGGCTCGCGCGGCCGCCTCGCTCAGGCCGTCGCGCGCCATCAGCCGCTCGCGCTGCACCTCGGGCGGCGCGGTGACCAGGACGCTGCCCTGCAGCCCCTCGTGGAGGCGGTTCTCGAAGAGCAGCGCCGCGTCATAAAAGGCGTGGGTGAAGCCGCGACCCGCGAGGTCCGCGAGGCGAGCCTCCGCCAGCGCCCGGATGCGCGGGTGGAGGAGCTGGTTGAGCGCGGTGCGCGCCGCCGGGTCCTGGAAGACCAGGGCGCCCAGCTTCGCGCGATCCAGCGCGCCGTCGACCACCACGCCGGGGAAGCGCGCGGCGATCGCCTCGAGCGCGGGCTGCCCGGGCTCCACGACTTCTCTGGCGAGCGCGTCGGCGTCGATGACCGGCACGCCCAGCGCGCGCACCATGGCGGTCACCGTCGACTTGCCGGTGGCGATGCCACCCGTGAGGCCGAACACGTGCATCTCGGTTCAACCCGGCGTCGGCAGGAAGGCGAAGTGCAACACCGTGCGGCCGTCTTCCTTGAAGAAGATGGCCAGGCCCTGCTTGACGTAGAGGAAGTAGGTCCGCTTCTGGGCGGTCTCCTTCTTCACGTAGCAGGGCTCGTGATGGTCGTGCGTGGCGCACTCGGGTCCGTAGCTGGCCTCGATGGCGGCGGCGTCGAGGATGGGCTCCGGGTACACGTCGATGCGCTTCACCTCGCGCGTCACCGGATCGCACTTGAACTGGGCCTGGGTGGTGCCCTTGACGGCCTGGACGCCGGAGTAGATCAACACCTCCTGGCCCCGGGCGGTCAGCTTCCTGGTGGGCTCGCCGAACTTCCCGGCCACGTCGATGGCGCTGGAAGCACCGGGATGAATGCCCTGCCAGGGCCGCGCCGGGGCGACCAGAGAGCAGAGCGCGAGGAACCACGGAAACCAGCGCACCGGCACACTCTACACGCCCGGTGGTGGTGTTTGGTGCTATCTGCGCCCGCGCACATGCAGCGCCTCGCCATCGTCACTGTGTTCTTCGCGGCCGTGGGGGCCTTTGCGCACGATTTCCTCGGCGCAGAGAGCTGCCAGGCGTGTCACCCGGACGCGTACGCGGCGTGGCAGGCCAGCGCCCACGCGCGCGCGAAGCAGGTGCTCTCGCCGCAGCAGCAGAAGGACGTGCGCTGCCAGTCGTGCCACTCTCCCGACGAGGCCTCGCAGAAGGTGGCCAACGTCACCTGCGAGACCTGTCACGGAGGCGGGCAGTTCTACTCGTCGACCTACGTGATGAAGGACGCAGAGCTGGCGCGGCTGGTGGGGTTGCTCGACCCCAACGAGAAGGCGTGTCGGAGCTGCCACGACAACGCCAGCCCATCACTCAAGCCCTTCGACTTTGCCAGCAAGCTCAAGGCCATCGACCACTGGACGGTGGAGCGCGCGCGGCGGAAAGCCACCCAGAAATGATCAAGGTCGTC
>CALNBU010001073.1 GCA_937875615.1 uncultured Archangium sp. | reverse complement strand
GACTACGGCGCCTTCATCGACCTCGGCGGCATCGACGGCCTGCTGCACATCACCGACATGTCCTGGGGCCGCATCGGTCACCCCAGCGAGATGTTCAACGTCGGTGACGAAGTGCGCGTCGTCGTCCTCAAGTTCGACCCCGCGCAGGAGCGCGTCAGCCTGGGCCTCAAGCAGATCCAGGAGGACCCGTGGCACCGCGCCGACGAGAAGTACCCGGTCGGCACGCGCGTCAAGGGCAAGGTCGTCTCGCTCACCGACTACGGCGCGTTCATCGAGCTGGAGCAGGGCGTCGAGGGCCTGGTGCACGTCAGCGAGATGACGTGGAACAAGCGCGTGAAGCACCCCAGCAAGCTGCTCGAGGTGGGCCAGGAGGTCGAGGCGGTGGTGCTCGACATCGACCCCAAGGCTAAGCGCATCGCGCTGGGCATGAAGCAGATCGAGCAGAACCCCTGGATGGTGCTGGAGGACAAGTACCCCATCGGCTCGGTCATCAAGGGCATCGTCCGCAACGTCACCGACTTCGGTGTCTTCGTGGGCGTGGAAGATGGCGTCGACGGTCTGGTGCACGTCTCCGACATCTCGTGGACGCAGCGCGTGAAGCACCCCGGTGAGCTCTTCAAGAAGGGCGACATCGTGGAGGCGTGCGTGCTCAACATCGACGTCGAGAACGAGCGCTTCAGCCTCGGCATCAAGCAGCTCCAGCAGGACCCCTGGGACACCCTGTCGGAGCGTCACCCGGTGTCGAGCCGCGTGAAGGGCAAGGTCACCAAGGTCACCGACTTCGGTGGCTTCGTGGAGATCGAGCCGGGCATCGAGGGTCTGGTGCACGTCTCCGAGCTGCGCGACGAGCGCGTCGAGAACCCGCGCGATGTCCTGGCCGAGGGCCAGGAGGTCGAGGTGAAGATCATCGACATCAACACCAGCGACCGGAAGATCGCGCTCTCCATCAAGGCGCTGCTCAACGACGGTGGCGACGACTACCGCGAGTACCTGAAGCAGCAGGCGGAGCAGAGCCGCGCCCGCCTGGGCGACGTGATGGGCAAGTCGCGCAAGTGACCTTCGCCTGACCAGCGCTCCTCGCCCTGACGGGTGGGAGCGCTGTCGAAAAAGACCTCCCTTCGCCTTGCTTGCGAAGGGAGGTTTTGTCGTTTCTGGAGGGAGATCCGGGGCTGCGTAGCGCGGCGCCCGAGGGCGCTTCAGTGCTGAAGTGAGGCGGGCTGCACCTGCAACGCGGGCCGCGGCTGCACCAGCTCCCGGATGTCGCGCTCGTCGAGATCGGTGACCAATTGGTAGACGACGCCACCTTCGCGCCAGCTCACCACGTTGTAGCCGAGACTCGACCCCATGGCCGGCGTGGCGCCCACGTCGACGTCGTTGTCATCGCCGTAGACGAACAGGCCCATCTGCCGGGGGGCGTCGTAGCGGATGTAGGCGGCGGGCTTGTCGCGCACCTGGAGAATGCGGGCGCCGGCGGTGCGCGCGTTGGGGAAGCGGGGCACGGTGACGCGGTGGTCGAGCTTGCCGCCGAACCAGCGCTCGATGTTCTCGGGCGACTGTTCGATCTCGAGCGGGAGGTGCCGGGCGTGCCGCAGCGCCGCGTCGGCCTCGTACAGCTTGCGCTGGTGGCTCCGGTAGACGTGGTTGCTGACCACGACGGCCACCGTCATGCCGGCTGCCAGCGCCGCGAAGCGCCCCGCGAGCGCCGAGCGCCGGCGGGTGTCGTGGGCCCGGATCTGCCCCAGGGTCCGTTGTCGCAGGGCCGCGGGCGCGACCGGGGCGCCGTGTTGGAGCGCCTGTCGAATCACCAGCAGGTTGTGCCGCTCCACCTCCACCTGAGCGCGGCACTGCGCGCAGCGGGCGAGGTGTGACTCCATCGTGAGCCTGGCTTCATCGATCAACTCGCCATCGAGGAAGGGCGTCAACTGGGTGTGGAGTTCGTGGCAGTTCATGATGGCGTCAACCCAGGTTTCTCCGCTCCCGGTACTCGTTCAGATCGACCAACGCAGAGCCCTCATTCTCGCGCGCCAGCAGCATCTTCTGGAGCGCTTTTCGACCGCGGAAGAGGCGGCTCATCACCGTCCCCACCGGGACGTTGAGCACCTCGGCGATCTCCTTGTACGAGAACTCCTGGAGGTCGGCGAGGATCACCACCATGCGGAAGTCGATGGGCAGGGTGTCGATGGCCCGCACCACGTCTTCGCTCATCACCCGGTCGATGAGGAAGTCTTCGGGGTTCTGGGTTTGCTCGGTGAGGTCCGCGCTGAAGAAGCGCGCCTCCACCGCCTGGCGCTCCGATTCATCGGAGAGCGCCTTCTCCCGGGAGTCCCGCCGGTAGGTGTTGATGAAGGTGTTGGTGAGGATCTTGAAGATCCACGCGCGGAAGTTGGTGCCCTGTTCGAACTTGTCGAAGAAGCGCCAGGCCCGCATCACGGTGTCCTGGACGAGATCTTCCGCGTTGCGCTCGTTGCGCGTCAACCGCAGCGCCGAGGCATACAGGCCATCGAACCACGGAGAGACCAATGCCTCGAACTGTGCCCGGCTGGCGTTGCTCTTGGTGAGGCCCAACATCAAGTGCTCCTTCGCGTGACGACAGCGTCTTAACGCCGTCAGCTCCCAGTTGATTCCACGAGTTGAAGCACGCGCCATGCCCGGGCGAACGCGTGCCTCAACTTATTGAAATTACGGGACTGTTCCGCGAAGGAGGTCCAGCCAGTGTGTCAGTTTGTCAGCGCTTGAGCGCCTCAGTGAGCGGCACGTAGTCGTAGCCGAGGTCGCGGGCGACGGCTTCGTAGGTGACGTACCCGCCGT
>CALNBU010001072.1 GCA_937875615.1 uncultured Archangium sp. | reverse complement strand
GGCAGCGGCCTGCGTGTCTGCCGCGGCCTTGTCATCGGCGGCCTTCTTCGCGGCGGCGGCCTGCGTGTCCGCCGCGGCCTGTTCGGCCGCATGTCGCGCTGCGGTTTCCGCTCGAGCGCGCGCGGCCTGCTCGGCCGCCTCGTCGGCCGACGGCACCACGCGGGGCTCGGCGAGGCGGTGTGGGGTTGGGTCCCTGGCTTCGGCGGGACGAGTCACGGTCCACACGCCGAGCCCGAGGAGGCCGAGGAGGATGGCGAGGCCGGCGCCGGCGGCGACGAAGAACAGCGGCGAGCGCGCCTGGCCGGGGGCGGTGGTGATCATGGTGACCGGCACGGGGGCGGGTCTGCGTGGACCACGGACGGGGCCGGAGACGGGGCGCTGGGCCGAGGGGCTCGAGGTCCGGGTCAACGAGGGCTGCGCGCCAGGCGTCGCGCTGGCCGCGCGCACGTGTGGGCGCTGCAGCTGGTCGAGGGGGATCATCGGGCCCGCCGTCAGCCGCATGGTGTCCCGGCCATGGAACGCCTTGCGCAGACGCTGCAGCTCGGCCTGCACCCACAGCGCTGACTCGGGGCGGTTCTCCGGCCGCTTCTCCAGCAGCTTCTCGATCAGCTCAACCAACTGCGGCGGGCAGTCGGGCGCGGCGTCGGCCAGCGAGGGGAGCTCGTCTTCGAGGTGGCGCACCATGAGGTCGACGAGGCTGTGCGACTCGTAGGGCTCGCGGCCGGTGAGCAGCACCCAGGCCACGCAGCCCATGGCGTAGAGGTCGACCTTCGGTCCGAGCGGCTGGCCCCGAATCTGCTCTGGGGCCATGAAGCCGGGCGTGCCCATCACCAGGTTGGGGGAGGTCTTCGAGGCCTGCCCGAGCTGCTTGGCGAGGCCGAAGTCGAGCACCGTGATGTGCCAGCTCTTGTCGGGGAGCGTGGTGACGAAGAGGTTGGCCGGCTTGAGATCCCGGTGGATCACCCCCGCGCCGTGCGCGGCGCCCAGCGCCGACATGGTCTGCTCGAGGATGGTGACGACCTCGCCCGGCGAGAAGCGCCCCTTCTCTCGCTGCAGCTCGTTGAGCGGCAGGCCGTCGAGGAGCTCCATGATGAAGTAGTGCTTGCCGTCGGGGAGCGAGCCGAAGCTGAAGATGTCGATGATGTTCGGGTGCCGGATGGCGTTGACGGCGCGGGCCTCCGTCAACAGGCGGTCCATCTGGTCTGGATCCTCGGCCGCCTCGGGGAGGAGCACCTTGATGGCCACCTTCTTGCCGATCATGGGCTGCTGGCCGCGGTAGACCACGCCCATGCCCCCGCGCGAGAGCGCCTCCTCGACGCGGTACTCGCCCAGCATCTGGCCCAGGATCGGGTCGACCAGGCGGGTGGAGCCGTAGAGATCGTCGCGGTGCAGCTCCGCCAGCACCTGACGGCAGCGCGGGCACTCGTCGAGGTGCCGCATGGCGGCCAGCCGCTCGCCCGGCTCCATCAGGTTGTGGCTGAAGTTGATGAACTCCGTTTCTTCGAGGTGCGCTTCGCGCAGCACGAGCTGCCCGGTGGCGTCGCCTTCGGGAGGTGGCGGGAGGCTGCGCGTCTCGTTCGAGTCAGGCATCGGAGGGCTTACACCTCACACCACTCTACACACTCCAGTGTGGCGCAGCGTTCCCTCCGCGGGGTGTTGCAGGCTGCTACCGCGCCCAGTTGGGCACGGGGCGCCCGATGTTGCTGCCGACCGAGGTGAGGTGGATGTCCTTGCGCCCGGCGCGCAGCGCGTCCTGGCCGCGGAAGTAGGCGGCGACCTGGTTCTTCGCCGACTGCGAGGCGCGCTTGTCGCCGATGGCGATGGCGTGGATGTGCGGCGAGAAGCCCTCCGCGGTGCGGCGGCGCCACGCGGCGAAGCCGGCCATGCGCAGCGCCTTCACCACCTTGTCGGCGGTGCCGGTGGAGTACTGGCGGATGCTGATGTCGAGGGCCCCGCCGCCCGCGTGGGTGCCGGCGCTGGCCGAGACGCTGGTGCTGTAGCTGCCCTGCGTCAGCACCAGTTTGGAGTTGATGCCCATCTGCTTCATGTACTTCTCGGCGCGCTCGATCATCACGCGGGTCCGCACGTTCATCCTCACGCCGCGGAAGCTGACGATGCGGTAGTCTGCGGGCGGGGCGCCGACCGTCTGCCAGCTGGCGCCGCTGGGCGCGGGCTTCGCGGCGGCGGCCTTCGCGAGGGCGGCCTGCACCTGCGCGCCGGCGATGCCGTCGGCCTTCCAGCCCTGCTTGCGCTCGAAGGCCTGCACCGCGCGCTTGGTCACCGGGCCGAAGCTGCCGTCGACGGAGGCGGTGTAGTACCCCAGCTTCTTGAGCTGGGTCTGGAGCTGCTTCACCTTGGCGCCGCTCATGCCCTGCCGCAGGGCGCTGGTGGCCGGCGTGGTGGCCGCCTGGCTGAGGGCGCTGCGCGTCTTCGGGTCGGCGATGCCATCGGCCTTGAGGCCCTTCGCCTTCTCGAAGGCCGCCACGGCGCGCCGGGTCACCGGGCCGTAGGAGCCGTCGATGGTCGACTTGTAGTGGCCCAGCTTCGCCAGCTGCTGCTGGAGCTGGCGAACCGCCGAAGAGCGCTGTCCCACCGTCAGGGTCGTGGTCATGCGACGGTATCGCCGCGAAGCGCGGCGTCGTTTTCAGGCCTGTTCTGAATACCTGTTTACAGATCTGGACGAATTTTCCGGGTCCGGCGCTGCGCCTCAGTACCAGTCGCGCTGGGAGAGGTGGCCGTGCCAGTCGATGCGGAGCCAGCGCTCACCCGGCGAGATGGGGGCGTCGGGGAGGCGCACCACGCCCGCGGCGTCGAGCGCGCCGGTCCGGGAGAACAGCAGCACGTTGCCCTGTGCGCGCGC
The DNA here is from genome assembly GCA_937875615.1 of uncultured Archangium sp. Lineage (GTDB taxonomy): Bacteria > Myxococcota > Myxococcia > Myxococcales > Myxococcaceae > Archangium_A. Next base: position 285 of record CALNBU010001072.1, on the reverse strand, counting down.
GATGAGCACCAGCCGACGTTCGACGAGGCCGTGCTCTCCGACGTCATCGAGCCCGAGGATCAGCGCCGCCGATGGCTCTCGCCGGTCGTGGACCCGCACCGCACATTGTACCGCCAGGGGCAGGCTGCGGAGCGCCGACCGGAGATCGATCAGCCGCCCGTCGCGGAGCTCGCGATCGAGCGAGGCTTCGATGCAGCGCAAGGCGGCGTCGAGCGCCAGGTGTCGCGGCACGTGGGCGGCGCTCTCGCGGGCGCCGCACGGAGGTCTGAGCTTCCTCATACGTCC
>CALNBU010001071.1 GCA_937875615.1 uncultured Archangium sp. | reverse complement strand
GCGCCAGCTCCGGCAGCACCCGCGCCGTCAGCTCGCCCAGCTGCGCGCCATCGTAGCGTCGCACCGAGGGCAGCGCGTGCAGCCAGGGGCCGGTCAGCGCCGTCTCTCCCAGGCGGCACACGGTGTCGCCGCAGCGGGCCACGCCCGGGCTGACCACCTCGCTGACGCGCGGGTCGGCGTGGATGCTCACCACCACCGCGCCGCCGTCGTCGGTCACCTTCACGCGCGGGAGCATCACCTCGGTGGTGAAGGCCATCGGCTGCCCGTCGAGGAGAATCTGCTTCGAGTTGGCCAGCAGCCCCAGCAGCCCTTCGAGGCGGTCCGGAGGGAGCGGGCCGCGGTGGGGCTTCTCCAGCACGCGGTCGGCCAGCAGGTCGCCGTTCTCGAGCTGGAGGGTGCGGGCGGCGCCGTTGGCCACCATCGACTGCAGCGAGGCGGTGAGCGGCTCGGTGCGCCCGTCGGCGTGCAGCAGCTGGCGCGTCACCGTCAGCCCGCCCTCCACCTTCTCGAAGCGGTAGACGAGGCGGGTCCAGGTCTGCGCGGCGGTGGCCACGCTGGCGCCGCCCTGCTCCAGGGTGATGGCCGCGGCCACCACGTGCTCGCAAGGGTCGAAGGCCCCGTCGCAGCTGCACTCCCAGCTGTCGTCGGGCGTCAGGTACACGGTGAGGGCCACCGGTCGGGCGGGCGGCTTCACCCGGAAGGTGAACTCGTTGCCCTGTCGCTTCTCGAGCGCGGCGGCGCCGGCGCGGGCCAGCTTGACGCCGTTGGCCCACAGGGCGGGTTTGGCTTCTTCACGAATCGCGTCGAGCAGCGCTTGCGACATGGCGCGCTGCCTTACCACCCTCGTCGTGATGGGATGATGAAGCAGCCCCGCCCCGGTGGAAATCTGACGCCGTCGCGGCGGGGAAGGGCGCAGAAAGCCGGGCATCGTCGATGGTACGGGCGTTGCTATGCAGCGCGATATGCGAACCGTGCCCACCTTGTTGTGCTGGCTGGCAGTCTGCTCTTCGTGCGGCGTCGGCGAACAGCAGGGGTGCCGCAGCTTTTGTGGGTGCTGGGAGCCCACGACGCTGGAGCGCTCGGGTCGGGTCTTCGACGCCTCCACGGGCGCGCCGGTACCGGACGTCGTGGTCACCTGCGCAGGAGAAGACGCGGGCCTCGCCACCAGCGATGGAGAGGGTCACTATTCGTTCAGTCGCACCACGCAGGCGAGCCCCGGGTGTGGCTATGAGGCGTGCAACACGCTGCGCTTCGAGGCCCCGTCGGGGGACTATGCGTCGGCGTCGATGAGCGCGGCGCAGCTCGCGGAGGCCGATGGCGGGGTGTCGCTCGAGCCCCATTGAGGCAAGGAAGCTTCCCTGCGGACCGCCATGGTGCGATTCCGTAGGGCGCGGATGGTTGGCGAAAAATGACATGTGGCTGGAGGCGGTGCCATGTCGATGCGACAAACTTTACGAACATCGAGCTTTTCGTCGTTGAACTCGGGTGTCTGCGAAGTCGACGCCGCGTGCGCTGACGGGGCTTGCATTGGTTATTGGATTGTCGCCGAGAGGGCTTTTCGTTGCGAAGAGACTGCGGCGAAAATTTGCAACAGCCTGGCCTGTGAAGCCCCCTACATGTGCGCCGAGATTTGTCTGCGTAGACTGGGGCAACAGTAGACAACGCTGAAAGAACAAGAAGAGCAAACCCACAAAACTCGCTGGGAGCATGGAGACACGCCGCTGCGGGCGGCTGAGTCTCGGTGAGGAAGCGTGGGAGTGAAGGCAGAGCGAGACACGCTTTGGCCGCCTCGCCGGTGGTGTGAAGGGCGATGACTCTCCGTGCTCTCCGTGTCGTCGAGTTGACGCCTGTCGAACGCGGCAGCGCGATGCCCAGAACCTCGTGGCTCTATTGTGGAGTTCCTCCGCCGCCTTCTCGAGCGCGAGCACCTTACGGTCCTTCTCGTCGAGGGCCTTGATGTGTTGGATATGTTCGCAGACATCGGCGCGCTGGGGCTCGAAGCGACGTCGCGCGGCGCGTAGGCGCCTTTCACCGCATGCGTCGCCTCGGAGCGACAACTGCCGCGCTGTATCGATTTTCATCGGCGTGATGCCGGGGGATAACCAGGTCTCATGAAGCGAGTCGTCAGTCTCTTTGTATTCGCGCTTTTCGCCTGCCCTCCCTCGCCGGCCAATACGCCTCCGGTTTTTGGTGACGCGGAGCTGACGGTCGCAGAAGGCGAGCGCGCCTCGGTCACACTCACGGCGACGGATGTTGACGGCGATGCGATCACGTTCACGCTGATTACCGCGCCATCATTCGTCTCCCTCGAGGAGGCGACGCTCACCGCGACACCGGGGTACTCCGATGAAGGCGATGCCATCGTGACGGTGCGCGCCTCCGACGGCACTGACTCGACGACCGCGACGATCACCGTTCACGTGACCAACACCAATCGACCCCCGGTGCTGACGCCGCCTGCGGCTCAGGAACTCGAGACCGGCGTCCCCTCGTCGCTCACCCTGAGCGCCGTCGACCCCGACGGTGACGCGCTCTCCTTCGCGTTGAGCGGCGCTCCCGCGTGGGTGTCGCTCACGGAGGCGACCATCGTCTTCGCTCCCGCCGTGCCCGGCACCTTTGAATTTCAGGCGACTGTCTCTGACGGCGAAGCGGAAGACTCGGCCTCCGTCACCGTCGTCGTCACTCAGCACCCCATCACCGGCACGCTCTCGATTGCCAACGGTGCGGCCTGGACCCGTATGTCAACGGTCGCCCTCTCGCTGTCGGCCACGTCGAGCGTCGGCACCGTCACCGAGGTCGCGTTCTCGAACGACGGCACCGCCTTCGGCGCGGCTGAACCGTTCGCCACGACGTGGAGCGGGTACATGCTCGTGAGCGGTGATGGCGCGAAGACGGTGACGGCGCGGTTGCGCGATTCGGCAGGCAACGAGCGGCTCGTCGCGGACAGCATCACGCTCGACGGGACACCGCCCGACGTTGCCTTCTCGATCAACGGCGGAGCGGCGACCACCAACTCGGAGCAGGTGACGCTCGGTATCGGGGCCACTGACGAAACGAGCGGCGTGGCGCTTGTCGAGGCCTCCAATGACGGAGTGGATTTTGTTCCGGTCACCGGAGCCACACCTTCATGGTCGCTGACGCCGGGCTTCGGCGGAAAGACAGTCACGCTTCGCGTCACCGACAACGCGGGCAACGTCGCGACGCGGTCGGCGGCCATCACGCGCACTGCGGCGCTCTCTGTGGTCTCTACGACACCGGCTGATGGTGAGACCGGTGTGTCGCGTTCGTCGGTGATCTCAGTGACCTTCTCATCGGCCCTGGCTCCCTCGCTGGTGAACTCGAGCAATTTCGTGATCAGCGGCGCCATCGTGCCGGGATCCTGGGCATGGAACGCGGAGGCCGGCGCGGCGGTCTTCACTCCCTCAGGGGTGTTGCCGGCCGGCATCCAACTCACGGTGACGATCACCAACGTGCTCGCGACCGCGTACACCTTCTCGTTCACCACCGGCTCCGCGCTGACTATCTCCGGTCAGACCGCAGGTACCATCGCGGCAGTGTCGGCGACCAGCGCGACAGGCTCGATGATCATCGACGCCAGCGTCGACAGCAAGGCCGCTCCCGCGTGGGCATTTCGCTCTGGTGCGACCGGGCAGTGGTCGTCGGGGTTGCTCATTGGCGCCTATGCAGGTGCTGGCGCGCTCGTCGCGTGGGGGGATCGTTTTGTCTACGTGTACTCGGCGACGTTCGACGACGCTCCTTCCTCGCGGGTGTGGTTCATCTTCGAAAATGGCGCGTGGACCCGGCAGACTGCGGAGGCCCCGATGAGCGGCAGTGCGCTCGCAGGTGGCGCCACGACGCTGCTCGAGGGCAGAACGACGGCGTTCTCTCCGTACAAAATAGAGGCGCGTTTCTTCGATGGTTCGTCGTGGACTCCATGGGTGACGCTCGACACAGGGACCACCGTGGCGGCTGCCTCGGTTGCCTCCAATGGCACCGATTTCGCAATCGCCTACAGCGTTGTTTTGAGCGCCGGGCCTGTCTATGGCGCGCGCGTGATTCGATTCGCCGGGGGCGCGTGGACGCCGACCGTGACGCTCGCCGGTACCATGACGAGCTACTCGCCGGCCGAGGTGTACAGTCGGGGTACGACCTTCGTCGCCCGTCTCGCGTATGGCAGCGCGCTCTCAAGCTTCAACACAGAGACGGGGAACTGGGTCGCGACCTGGCCATGTCAGTCTCTGGCGTTTACCTCGGTGTACGATGGCGATCTCGTGGCGGCATGCAACACCGGCGGCACCGAAACCGCATCGGTCCGCCGGTTCAACGGTACGAGTTGGTCGACGCTTCAGTCGTTTCCCGCCTCCCAGAGCTTCATCGGCTTTGATGCCAACGCGGGGTCCATCGCGGGCGGCATGTTCAACTACAACACGCACACGCCGGTGGCGGTGTTCTTCGACGGCGCGAGCTGGCAGAGCGAAGCCGGGCTCGTGTTTCCCGGTGAATCACCGGTCGGCATTCTGCCGGTGGTGCTCAACGCCGGTCGCGCGCTGCTCCCCTACACGCGTGCGGGACGTGTGCACGCGCTCGTCTACGACTCCGGAGCGTGGACCAGCCTCACCGAGCTCGACTCCGGTGACTACAACGGCGGCCTCCTGGGCATTCGTGCCGGAGCCGGCTTCGCGTTGCACTACGGCCAGGGCACGCACATTGATGTGCGTGAGTTGGGCGGCATCGGCACCACCTTCGCCGCGCAGAGCCCCGTGGTGTCGATGAATGGCAGCGGCCAGGCGCAGGACTCGCGTGTGGCGATGAATGCGAATGGCACCGGGCTGGCGGTTTGGCAGCAGCGGGAGGCTGGCGCCTGGTCGGTGATGGGCGCTGGTTTCCAGGGTGGCTCGTGGGGCGCCCCTCTTCGTATCGCGCGTGCGGCGTCGGTGCCGCAGGTCGCGAGTAACGGCACCAACTTCGTCGTGACCTGGCTCTCTGCCGAGCCGCGCGCGCGCTGGGCGGCTGCGTGGTCTCCGGTGAGCGGCTTGAGCACTCCTGTGCGCCTCGACCCGTCGCTCATCACCGAGTTCGCTGACACCGCAGCGATGGTGGCGAGCGACGGCGCGACGTATGTCACTGCGTTCTCGCGCAAGGCGACGTCGTCGGGAGACCCGGCCGCGTACTACGCGGTCTCGAGTGATGGCGTGACGTGGAGTTCTCCGGGGCCGTTCGGCGTGTCGGGAAGCGAGGTGCAGGTCGCCGGTGGCGCCGCAGGCTTCTTGCTCGGTGCGGGCAGTGCGTCGAACTACTCGGTACGCATCATCGCCGGTGGTTCAATCGGCACCGCGCAGACCTTCGCTAGCGCCAGCAGGTGCGGCCTCGCCGTGGGCACCACGACCTTCGGTGCCGCCTGCGCCGCGACCTTCGTGCCAGTGCGGATTCACGCGAGTGGTTCATGGGGCACGGCAACGAACAACGGAGGAACCTGCACGACCCCCGTGCTCGCCGCGTCAGGCGATGTGTTCCGCGTGGCGTGCGGCTCCGTGACGAACACCTGGGCGACGGGGGCCTGGGGCAGTGGGCAGTCAATCACCAGTATGGAGCTCCGTTCGCTGATCGCGGAAGGAGCCGAGTTCGCGGGCGTCGGAAGTCGCGTGGTCAGTGGGTACGACAGCGTCAGCGCGTTCCGTTCGACAGCCGGCGTTATGGCCGAGTTGCCGCTGCTGGAGACATGGAACACCGCTGCGTCTTCTCAGCAGGCGGGGTGGAGTGGCACCCAGAGCTGGGCTGTGTGGACCCAGGACGATCGCATCTACGCCTCACCGCTGTGATTGGTCTATTTCCGGTCGAAGCGATTCAGGGCTGTGACGAGCCTTCGCGCGTCCAGTCTTCAGCCATGTCCACCGCGCGGCCGATGGATTCAGGCTACGCGTCGCGCTCTTCTTTGCCTTCGTCGGCGGGTGTGGTCTCAATGAAGAGGCGTCGGAGACCGCCGACGTCCGCTGTCTCGTCTGGAAACACGAGCCCACGTTGGCGTTCGGTGCTGGCCCGCTAGGGAAGGCCGCCGCCGCGAGGTCGTGCTCGAGGCGCTGCCCTTGGACTCCATTCATGCCGCGCACGTCGACTGGGTCGGGCTGAGATTCTGAAGCCCGCCATCGCTGGGGCCCTTCACGGGAGCGACACCGTCTCCGTGCACGTCGCCTCGCCCAGGGCCGCGTCGTGGGTCACCAGCAGCAGCGCGCCGGGGAACTCGCGGAGCGCCACCTGCAGCCGCTCGATCGCCGGCAGGTCGAGGTGGTTGGTCGGCTCGTCCAGCATCGCCAGCCACGGCTGCTGCGTCAGCCCGAAGGCCAGCCGCAGCTTGCGCGCCTCGCCGGGCGAGGGGTGCGGCGTGCGCAGCAGCTGCGCCGGCTCCACGCCCAACGCGTGCACCAGCTGGAAGACGCGCCCGCGGCGCTCCGGAGGCAGCGCGCGCACGTGCATCAGGTCGGCCTCGGCCTCCGCGGCCGTCAGCTCTTGCGGCAACCACAGCAGCCGCTCTTCGGGGAGCGTGCACGCCGCCCGCGCCCGCGCCAGCAGCGTCGACTTGCCCGAGCCGTTGGGCCCGCGCACCCAGCGGTGCGTCTCGCGCGCCAGCGCCAGCCCATCGACCGTCACCACCACCGGGCGCGGACAGGGCTCGGCGTCGAGGAACAGCGCCGCCCCGGGCTCGTCGCGTACCCGCGTCGCCTCCAGCTGGGCCGAGAGCGCCTCGGCGCGTCGGGCGGTGCGGCGCAGCGCCGCGGCGTGGCTGCGCTCGGCGTTCTCCGCGCGCCCACCGGCCACCAGGGTGCGGGCGTCGGAGTCGTGTCGGCTGCGCATGCGCCGGCCGGTGCTGCGCTGGGCCCCGGTGGCCTCCAGGGTGCGCCGCTGCGCCTCGAGGCCGCGCTGGGCC
>CALNBU010001070.1 GCA_937875615.1 uncultured Archangium sp. | reverse complement strand
GAGGCCGCGCAGGCGGTGCATCGGCGCGCCTTCGCCGAGTGCGGGCCCATCGCCGCGGCGCTGCGGGCGCGGCAGGCGGCGCTGGAGGCCGCCGGCTTCGACGTGCAGGTGCACGTGCGCCCCGAGGCCCCGCTGTCCTTCCTGCAGCCCGATGGGCCCCACGGGCCGCGCTTCCGGGTGGAGCGCGCCGGCGCCGGGTGGCGGACGGTCGGAGAGGGGCAGGTGATCGAGGTGCCGGACGCGCCGCTGTGTTGGAGCAGCTCCGCGCTCCTGCGGCCCATCGTGCAGGACACGCTGCTCCCCACGGCGGCCATCATCGGAGGCCCCGGTGAGCTGAACTACTTCGCGCAGCTCTCGCCGCTCTACGCGCACTTCGGGTTGCCGATGCCGCTGGTGCTGCCGCGGGCCCGCTTCCGGGTGCTGGAGCCGCGGGTGAAGACGCTGCTGGCTCGCCTGGGCCTCTCCGCTGAAGCGGTGGAGGTGCCGCGGGAGGTGGTGCTGCAGCGCCTCGCGCCGGTCGCTCCGGAGCTGACGCCCGAGGTGCTGGAGCGCCGGTTGCTCGACGCGGTGGAGCCGATCCTCGCCTCGGTGCACGGGCTCGACGACGCGGTGAAGCGCACCCGCGGCACCATGGCCCGCGCCGCCAGCCGCCTGGCGGGGCGGCACGCGCACCGCCTGCGCACCCTCGACGAGACGGTGCTGGCGCGCGTCGACCGCGTGCAGCGCTCGCTCTTCCCCGCAGGCGCGCCGCAAGAGCGGGTGCTGGGCTTCCCTCAATTCGCGGCGGTCTTCGGGGTGGAGCGCTTCGGCCGGATGGTGCTGGACGCGCTGCGGCCGTTCTCCTCGGAGGTGTTGGAGCTGCCGGAAGGGCTGACATGAAGCGCGGGCCCTGGCGCATCGGCCTCGTCTGCCACGCCAACTTCGGAGGCAGCGGGGTCATCGCCACCGAGCTGGGGCTGGCGCTGGCCGAGCGGGGGCACGACGTGCACTTCGTGTGCGCCGCGCCGCCTCCCCGCCTGACCGCCCGGGCCAACGTGACGCTGCACGAGGTGGTCGCGCCCACGCACCCGCTGTTCCCCCACGGCGAGTTCGGGTTGGCGCTGGCCTCGCGGCTCATCGAGGTGGGCGCGCAGCTCGATGTGCTGCACGTGCACTACGCCATCCCGCTCGCCACCAGCGCGGTGCTCGCGCAGCAGGTGTTGGGCGCGCGCGGCCCGAAGTTGTTGACCACGGTGCATGGCACCGACGTGTTGACGTTGGGCCGGCAGCCGGCGTTTCTCCCCGTGGTGCGGCACGCGCTGCAGCGCAGCGACGCGGTCACCGCGCCGTCCCGCTTCCTCGCCGACGAAGCGCGCGCTGGCCGGGGTGAGCCCCGAGGTGGTGCCCAACTTCGTGGACACCGCCCGCTTCGCGCCCGGTCCGACGCGGTCTGGGCGGGTGTTGCTGCACAACTCCAATTTCCGGGCACTCAAGCGGGTGGGCGACGTGCTGACGCTGTTCTCCCGCGTGGAGAACGGCGAGCTGGTCTTGCTGGGCGATGGCCCGGAGCTGCCCGCGGCCCGCGCGCGCGGCCTGCCCGGGGTGACCTTCGCGGGCGAGCAGCACGACGTGGTGCCGTGGCTTCAGCGCGCGCGGGTGTTCTTGTTGCCCAGCGAGGTGGAGAGCTTCGGGCTGGCGGCGCTGGAGGCCATGAGCTGCGGCGTGCCGGTGGTGGCCTCCAACGTCGGCGGACTGCCCGAGGTGGTGGCGGACGGCGTCACCGGCTTCCTGCACGAGGTGGGCGACGTGGAGGCCATGGCCATCAGCACGCTGCGGCTGTTGGAGGACGAGGCGCTGCACGCCCGCATGGCGGCGGCGGCCCGCGAGCGCGCGGTGTCGATGTTCCGGCTCGCGCCCATCGTCGAACACTGGGAGGCCGTGTACGCGCGGCTGTTGGGACACGAGACATGACTGGCCTGATGATGAGTCTGCTGTTGGCGGCCCCGGGACCGCGCCAGGACGGCGCCCGCCTGTTGAATGAGCTCAAGCGCGTGTCGGTGTTGGGCACGGCGCTGTACGTGGCGGCGCACCCCGACGACGAGAACACGCGCCTGCTGGCGTCGCTGGCCAACGAGGCCAGGTTCCGCGCCGCGTACCTGTCGTTCACGCGCGGCGAGGGCGGGCAGAACCTCATCGGCAACGAGCTGGGGCCGCTGCTGGGCGTCATCCGCACGCAGGAGCTGCTGGCGGCGCGGCGGCTCGACGGCGCGGAGCAGTACTTCACCCGCGCGCGCGACTTCGGCTTCTCCAAGAGCGTCGACGAGACGCTGGCGACGTGGGACCACGAGCGGGTGCTGGCCGACGCGGTGTTCCTCATCCGCGCCCTGCGGCCCGACCTCATCATCACCCGCTTCCCGCTGGAGGCGGGCGGGACGCACGGCCACCACACCGCCTCGGCGCGGCTGGCGGTGGAGGCGTTCCATGCGGCGGCAGATGCGAAGTACCACCCGGAGTGGCCGGCCTGGCGCGCGAAGCGGGTGGTGTGGAACACCTGGCAGGGCGAGCGGATGAAGCAGCTCCCGGAGGGCAGCGTGACCTGGGACACCAGCCAGTACAGCCCGCTGCTGGGCTTGTCCTACGGAGAGTTGGCGGCGGAGAGCCGCAGCATGCACAAGAGTCAGGGCTTCGGCGCGGCGCCGGTGCACGAGGGCAGCGTGGAGTACTTCGCGCCGCTGGCCGGAGACGCGGCGAAGTCGTCGCTCTTCGACGGGGTGGACACCACCTGGAGGCGCGTCCCCGGCGCCGAGAAGGTGAGCGCGCAGCTGGCGAAGGCCACCGCGGAGTTCCAGGTCGACGCGCCGTGGCGCTCGGTGCCGGCGTTGACGGAGGCGCTGGAGTTGGTGCGCGCGCTCCCTGACAACCCGTGGAAGGCGCAGAAGGCGCACGCGTTGGCGGAGCTGATCGTCGGCTGCGCGGGGCTCTTCGTGGAGGCCAGCGCGGCGCACTGGCGCAGCACGCCGGGCGAGAAGGTGACGCTGCAGTTGACGGCGCTCAACCGCACGCCCGCCGCGCTCCGGTTGGAGTCGGTCTCGGTGCGCGGGGTGCGTCGGGCCGGTGGCGCGCTCGAGCGCGGCGCGCCGCTGCGGTTGGAGCTGGAGGTCGAGACGCCCGCCGACGCGTGGTCGACGCCCTACTGGCTGGCGAACCCGCCAGAGAAGGGCGCCTGGACTCCGGCGGCGACGGCGCCGGTGGGCGTACCGGAGCTGCCTTCTCCCTTCATGGTGGAGTACCAGCTGGCGGTGGGCGCGACGCGCTTCTCCATTCAGCGGGCGGCGTACTTCAAGTGGGTCGACCCCACCGCCGGCGAGCGCTACCGGCCCATCGAGGTGCTGCCGCCGGTGGTGGTGAAGCCCGACGCGGAGCTGCTGCTCTTCACCGACGCGCAGTGGAAGACGGTGACGGTGACGGTGACCGCCAACGCCGAGGGCCAGCGGGGCGAGGTCCGCTTGCGGCTCCCCGAGGGCTACGCAGCGCAGCCCGAGGCGCTGCACTACGAGCTGCAGAAGGATGCGTCGAGGCAGCTCACCTTCAAGGTGCGTCCTTCCGGGCGTGACGCGGGTTCGGGCCTCATCGCCATCGAGGCGAATGGACCGGGGGTGAAGCTGGCGCGCGTCGACTACCCGCACCTTCCTATCCAGACGGTGCTGACGCCGGCGCAGGTGCGGGTGGAGCGGCTGTCGTTGAAGCGGGGGCGGACGAAGCGGGTCGGCTACGTCGCGGGCGCGGGAGACGACGTGCCGACGGCGCTGGCGCAGGCTGGCTACGAGGTGGTGCCGCTCGGTGAAGAGGCGCTGCGCGGCGAGCCGCTGGGCCGCTACGACGCCATCGTGCTGGGGGTGCGCGCCTGGAATGTGCACGCCTGGCTGCCGTCGGTGCACGAGCGCCTGATGCGCTACGTCGAGGGCGGCGGCACGGTGGTGGCGCAGTACAACACCAGGAACTGGCTGAGCAGCGTCCCGGCGGCGATGGGGCCGTTCCCGTTCGAGATCTCCCAGGACCGGGTCACCGTGGAGTCCGCGCCGGTCACCCGCGCGAAGCACGCCATCTTCACCTCGCCCAACGTCATCTCCGAGGCAGACTTCGACGGCTGGGTGCAGGAGCGGGGGCTCTACTTCGCGACGCGGTGGGACTCCCGCTACGAGACGCCGTTGACGATGAATGATCCCGGCGAGGCGCCCTCACAGGGGAGCCTGCTCATCGCGCGCCACGGGAAGGGCCGCTTCGTCTACACCGGCCTCGCGTTCTTCCGGCAGCTGCCAGCCGGGGTGCCGGGCGCCTGGCGCCTCTTCGCCAACCTGATCGACCGTGGAAACTGAAGAGCGGCAGGGGAAGGCGTACGCGCTGGTGCTGGGCGCGCTGGTGGTGCAGGTGGCGCTGCTGGCCTGGCTGAGCTGGAGCTTCGCGTGAGCGGCCTCGACTGGTTGGTGCTGTTGGGTACGGTGGCGCTCATCGTGGCCTTCGGGGTGTGGAAGACCCGGGGCGCGCAGTCGGCCGCCAACTACCTGCGCGGCGGCAACGACGCGAAGTGGTGGACCATCGGCCTGTCGATCATGGCGACGCAGGCCAGCGCCATCACCTTTCTGTCCACGCCGGGGCAGGGCTTCGAAGACGGCCTGGGCTTCGTGCAGTTCTACTTCGGCGTGCCCATCGCGATGGTCATCCTCTCGGCCACCATCGTGCCCATCTACTACCGGGCGAAGGTCACCACGGCCTACGAGTACCTGGAGCAGCGCTTCGACCTGAAGACCCGCCAGCTCACGGCCATCATCTTCCTGCTGCAGCGCGGGCTGGGTGCGGGGCTGTCGATCTACGCGCCGGCCATCATCCTCTCCACGGTGCTGGGCTGGTCGTTGGTGTGGACCAACCTCATCATCGGACTGCTGGTCATCACCTACACGGTGTCGGGCGGCACGCGGGCGGTGAACCAGACGCAGCAGCTGCAGATGACGGTGATGCTGGGCGGCATGCTGCTCGCGTTCGCCTACGTGCTCTTCACCTTGCCCAACGAGATGTCGGTGCGCGACGCCTTCGGCGTGGCCGGCGCGCTGGGCAAGCTGAACGCCGTCGACTTCACCCCGCGCCTCGACACCCGCTACACCTTCTGGTCGGGCATCACCGGCGGCACCTTCGTGGCGCTGGCCTACTTCGGCACCGATCAGTCGCAGGTGCAGCGCTACCTGTCGGGCGAGTCGCTCCGCCAGACGCGGCTGGGCCTGCTGATGAACGGCCTGCTCAAGGTGCCCATGCAGTTGGTCATCCTGCTGGTGGGCGTGCTGGTGTTCGTCTTCTTCCAGTTCAACCCCTCGCCGGCCTTCTGGAACGCGCCGGAGCTGGAGGCGGCGCGGCGCTCACCACAGGCCGCCCGGCTGGCCACGCTCGAGGCGCGTCACGCGGAGCTCTCGGACCAGAAGCGGGTGCTGCTCGAGACCTGGCTCGTCGAGCGCGACGACGGCACGGTGTCGCAGCTGCGGGCGTTGGAGCAGGCGGACCGCGCGGTGCGGGACGACGTGCGCGCGCTGGTGAAGGAACACAACCCGCGCGCCAACGTGAAGGACGCCGACTACGTCTTCCTCACCTTCGTGATGACCCGCTTCCCCAGGGGGCTGGTGGGGCTACTGCTGGCGGTGATCCTCTGCGCGGCGATGTCGGCCACGGCGAGCGCGCTCAACGCGCTGGGCACTACCACGGTGGTCGACTTCTACCGGCGGAGCTGGCGCCCCGGGGCGACGGAGGCGGAGGGCGTGCGGGCCGGCAAGTACTTCACCGTCTTCTGGGGCGGGCTGGCGATGCTCTTCGCCATGTTCGCGGGCCAGGTCGACAACCTGATCCAGGCGGGCAACATCCTGGGGTCCATCTTCTATGGCCCCATGCTCGGGGTGTTCCTGGTGGGCTTCTTCTTCCGCGCTACGCGAGGCACCCCGGTCTTCGTGGCCACGCTGCTGGCGCAGGCGCTGGTGGTGGCGACCTGGCTGGGCAGCGACATCGGCTACCTCTGGTACAACGTCATCGGCTGCGTCGCGGTCGCGGCGTTCGCGTTGTTGTTCCAGCGCCTCAGCCGCGCGCCCGCAGCGCGCTGACGATCATCCGCGACGCGGGGCTCCGGTTGAGCGTGTAGAAGTGGATGCCGGGGACGCCGCGCGCCAACAGCTCGCTGCACTGGAGCGTGGCGTGGGCCACGCCGAGCTGCATCACCGCCTGCGGGTCATCCTTCACCTTCTCCAGCTCGAGCTGCAGCCGCATGGGCACCGTGGCGCCGCACATGCGCACGAAGCGCTGCACCTGCTCGTAGTTGGTGATGGGCATGATGCCGGGGACGATGGGCACGTTGACGCCCAGGCGCCGCGCGCGCTCCACGAAGTCGAAATAGAAGGCGTTGTCGAAGAAGAGCTGGGTGATGACGAAGTCCGCGCCCTCGTCGACCTTGAGCTTGAGGTGCTGGAGGTCGGCCTCCTTCGTCGACTCCAGGTGGCCCTCCGGGTTGCCGGCCACGCCCAGGGAGAGCTCCGGCGCGCGTTGGCGGATGAACTCCACCAGCTCCCGCGCGTAGCCGAAGCCGCCCTCGACGCGCTCGAAGGTCTGCTGGCCCTTCGGTGGGTCTCCCCGCAGCGCGAGCACGTTCTCCACCTTCGCGGCGGCGAGGCGGTCGAGCACCGCGGCGATCTCCTCCCGGGTGTGCGAGACGCAGGTGAGGTGGGCCATGGCCTCGAGCCCGGTGCGCGCCTTGATCTGGCTCACCAGCTCGATGGTGCGATCGCGGGTCGAGCCACCGGCTCCGTAGGTGACGGACACGAAGCCCGGGTCGAGTGAGCGAAGGTCTTCCAGGGTCGCCCAGAGTTGCGCCTCGCCCTCGGGCGTCCTGGGCGGAAAGAACTCGAAGGAGAAGCAGGGCCTCGACGGATTCAGTCGGGTGCGGATCTTCACCGTCACCTCTTCTCACGTTGAAGAAACTGCGTCACCCGGTATGAAGCCGCGCCATGCCTCGTCACACGCCGTTGAACGCCGTACATCGCAAGCTGGGCGGCCGGATGGTCGACTTCGCCGGCTGGGACATGCCCGTGCAGTACACCGGGGTGGTGCAGGAGCACGAGCTGGTGCGCACGGCCGTGGGCCTCTTCGATGTCAGCCACATGGGCGAAGTCGAGTTCGTGGGCCCGGGCGCGCTGGAGGAGGCCAACGGCCTCATCAGCAATGATCTGACGAAGGCCGCCGATGGGCAGGCGGTGTACGCGGGCCTGCTCGACGAGAAGGGGACCTTCGTCGACGACGTGGTGGCCTACCGGTTCTCGCCCGAGCGCATCCTCATCTGCGTCAACGCCGCCAACGTCGAGAAGGACTTCGCGTGGATGCAGGCGAAGGCGAAGACGATCAAGCCCATCAACCGCAGCGAGGACTACGCGCAGATCGCGGTGCAGGGGCCCGCGGCCTTCGCGCTGGTGCAGAAGCTGGCGGACCGCCCGCTCGACGGCGTCGGCACCTACCGCTTCATCGAGGGCGCCGTGGCCGGCGTGACGTCGATCATCAGCCGCACCGGGTACACCGGCGAAGATGGCTTCGAGCTCTACGTGGCGCCCGAGCGGGCCGAGGCGCTGTGGAACGCGCTCCTCGACGGTGGCGCCGGGCCGGCGGGGCTGGGCGCGCGCGACTCGCTGCGCACGGAGATGAAGTACGCGCTCTACGGCAACGACATCGATGATCAGCACACGCCGCTGGAGGCGGGGCTGGGGTGGATCGTGAAGCTCGACAAGCCTTCGTTCATCGGCCGCGAGGCGCTGGTGGCGCAGAAGGCCGCCGGGGTGCAGCGGCGGCTGGTGGGCTTCGAGCTCACCGAGCCGGGCATCCCGCGCGCGCAGTACGCCATTCTCCACGAAGGCCAGAAGGTCGGGGTGGTGACCTCCGGGACCATGGGCCCGTCGGTGAAGAAGGCCGTGGGCATCGGCTACGTGCCGACGGCGCTGGCCGCGGAGGGTTCGACCTTCCACGTCGAGATTCGCGGTCGCCCGGTGGCGGCGCGCGTGGTGAAGACCCCGTTCTACAAGAAGGGCTGAAACGACATGAGCAACTACCCAGAAGATCTCAAGTACACGAAGGACCATGAGTGGGCGAAGAAGAGCGGCGATCACGTGGTGATCGGCGTCACCTGGCACGCGCAGGACGCGCTGGGCGACGTGGTGTACGTGGAGCTCCCGAAGGTCGGCGCGAAGGTGACGGCCCAGGAGAGCTTCGGCGTCATCGAGAGCACCAAGGCCGTTTCGGAGCTCTACGCGCCGCTCAGCGGGACAGTGGTGAAGGTGAACGACGACGTCGCGGCGTCGCCCGGAATGGTGAATGACGACCCCTATGGCGCCTGGCTCATCGAGATCGAGCCGTCCGACGCCGGCGGGTATGACGGCCTGATGGATCAGGCCACCTACGTGAAGTCATTGTCGTAGGCAGACCGCTTGGGGTAGGTGCCCGCCCACACTCGCAGGACGAAGGAGATCGACCATGGCCGTCAAGCCGAACCGCAGCAAGAAGAAGCTCAAGAACCGCGCCAAGACCAAGCAGGCGGTGCTGAAGCGCCGCCGCGTGCGCGCGCGCAAGTCGAAGGGCAAGTGACGTGCGCCTGACCGGAGCATGCCCGGCCGCGTTCGTGCGGCCGGCGTGCTGCGGGGGGTGAACCCACCGGCCGAAAAGTGGAGCTGCGTCGCCTCGTTGCTACGCTGCTACATGATGAAACAGCTGGTGGTCACAGCCGGACTGCTCCTCGCCACCGTGGCCGTGGCGCAGGATCGCGTGTCCCTCAACGTGGTCTCGAAGGTCTCTGTGTCCGCGGGACAGATCGAGATCCACGGCACCCGGAAGTCCAGCTTCACCACCTTCACCATGGCCGACCCCGATCGGCTCGTCATCGACCTGTCTGAAGCGGTCTTTGAGGGCGTGCCGAAGGAGACGAAGGTCAACGACGGGGTCATCACCGGCATCAAGGTCGCCAGCTACGGCAGCGCGTCGTCGGCCATCGCCCGGGTGCTGGTGGGCTTCACGCGCGAGGTGGAGACCGAGATCATCGCCGACGACACCCGGCTGGTGATCAAGCTCCACGGAGATCTCCAACAGCGGCAGGTGGCGCTGGCCCGGCAGGCCGAGGAGGCCCGCGCGGAGCGCGAGCGTCGCGCGGCGGAGGCGCAGGCGGCGCGCGAAGAGGCGGAGCGGCAGGCCCGCCTGCAGGAAGAGGCCCGGCTGGCGAAGCTGGCGGCAGAGAAGGCAGAGGCGGCTCGGGTGGCGGCGGAGCGGGTCGAGGCGGAGCGCCTGGCGCGAGAGGCGGCGGCGGAGGCCGCTCGTCGCGAGGAGGAAGCGCGTCGCGCGAAGCTGGCCGCGGAGGCCGCAGAGAAGGAGCGCCTGCGGCAGGAGAAGTTGGCGGAGGCCGAGCGGCAGCGACAGCAGCAGGCGGCGGAGGCCCAGCGGGTGCGGGAGGAGAAGGAGACCGCGGCCCGCGCGGCGAAGGCCGAGGCGGAGCGCAAGGCGGCGGCGGAGGCGGAGGGGCGACGTCTGGCGGAGGCGGAGCGCCAGGCCAGGCTGGCCGCCGAGAAGGCGCAGCGGGATGAAGCGGCGCGGGTGGCGAAGGAGGAGGCCGCGCGCAAGGCGGCCGAGCTGGCGGAGCTCAAGCGTCTCGAGCAGGAGGCGCGAGCGCAGGCGCAGCGGGAGTCGGAGGCCGCCGCCGCGCGGCGGGCCAGTGAGGCGCAGGCGAAGCAGGAAGAGGCGCGCCTCGCCGCGCAGGAGGCGAAGCGACGTTCGGAAGAGGCGCGGAAGGTGGCCGAGGCTGAAGCTCGCCGCGCCGCGGAGGAAAAGCGGGAGGCTGCCAACGAGGCCCGTCGCGTGGCGGAGGAGAAGCGACGCGCGGAGGCGCTCGCCCGGCAGGCCGAGGCGGAGCGGGTGAAGGACGCCGAGCGCCAGCGCGCGCAGCGGGAGCTCGAGGCCGCCGCCGCGAAGACGCCTTCTCCGGGGGAGCTGGCCTCGGCGAGGGATCGCGCGAGGATGACCTTCGTGGGCTTCAAGCAGCAGGAGGGCGTAGGCCGGGTCTTCTTCCGCACCTCCGCGCCGGTGCGCTACCGGGTGGGCGAAGACGGCGACCGCGAGGTGGTGTTGACGCTCGAGAACACCCAGATCAGCCTGCCGAACAACCAGCGCATCATCGACGCCAGCTTCTTCGACACCGCGGTCTCGCTGGTGCGGCCGGAGGAGCAGGGCGGCGGCGTCAAGGTGTTCATCAGCCTCAAGCGCGCGGTGGCCTACCGCGCCAGTCAGTCGGGCAACGAGCTCACGCTGGAGTTCGAGCGCCCGGAGTGAAAGAAGCTCGACGACTGACATGCACGGGCTGTGGCTGGCACTCCTCTTCTCCGCCGCGCCCGAACCGGGTGAGCTGACGCTGACTGCCGAGCGGCTGCTGCACGACGGTCGCAAGGAGATCACCACCGCCGAGGGGCGCGCCAGGCTGGTGACCTCCGACGCCGCCATCGACGCCGAGCGCATCGTGTACGACCGGCAGCGCAGGGTCGCCACCGCCATGGGGCGCGTGGTGGCCCGGGTGGTGAAGAACGGGAAGATCGCGGTGGTGGCGGATCTGGTCACCGTGGTGCTCGATGCGCAGCAGGAGGTCTCGGAGGTCTTCCTCTACGACGGCCACGCCCTCTCCAAGAAGAACGTGAGCGCCGAGCGCTTCCTCGCCGCCTCCACCAGCGAGGCCCTGGAGAACACGGGGCAGACGCAGGCGCTGTTGGAGGGCAACCACCTCACGCGCGAGCCGGGCGGGTGGCGCGTCGAGGCGCTGGAGTTGGTGCCCTGCGAGGGCGACTTCAAGAACCCCTCGTGGTCGATCTCCACCTCCAGCGCGGTGGTCGACGTCGAGCACGACCGGGTGGCGATCACCAACCCGGTGGTGCGCGTGTACGACGTGCCCATCCTCTGGTTCCCGTGGCTCTCGCTGCCGCTCACCGATCGGCAGACCGGGCTGTTGTTCCCCAAGCCGGGCTACTCGGATCTCAACGGCTTCATGCTCGACGTGCCGGTGTTCATCACCCTGGGCCCGAGCGCCGATGTGACGCTCTCCCCCGGGTTCTTCACCGGCGCTCCGGTGATCGACGGCGTGCAGCGCTTCAATGGCGTCCAGGGGCCCCGGCTCAACACCGAGTTCCGCTACGCGCCGCTGGAGGCGATGAGCGGGCGGGTGAACCTGGGGTTGTTGTACGACTTCCGCACCGCGCGCACCGTCGACGGAGCCACGCCGCTCAACCGGGGGCTGACGCCGCGGGGTCTGCGCGGCGAGTTCTCCTGGCAGCACGTGCAGGACTTCGGCGCCGGCTTCGGCGCGCGCGTCGACGCCAACCTGCACTCCGATGGCGACTACAACCGGGATCTCACCGTCGACGTCATCGCCAGCTCGACCACGCACCTGCGCAGCGCCGCCAAGGCCTTCCATCAGGGCGTCGACCACTACGTGGGCGTCGACGTGGGGCTGCTGCAGGACATCCAGTGGGGCTACGACTGGCTGGGCCGCAAGGCGTCGCTGGCCGACCCCGACTCCGCCGCGCGCTTCGGTCCCGGCACCCTGCAGCGGCTCCCGGCCCTGACCTTCGGCTGGCTCCCGTCGCAGCAGCTGGGCCCGCTGCGCTTCGAGCTCGAGGGCGACGTGGTCCGCCACGCGCCGCTGTTCTCCAACACCGGCGACGAAGGTGTGCTGGCCGCCGGCGGCGCCATCACGCCGAGCACCTTCGCCCAGGCGGTGGGGGCCCTGTACGCGCCGCGCAACGGCGTGAGCGGGGTCGGGGACAGGGTCTGGCAGCCCGGAGAGCGCGAGGCCCGCACCCGGCTGATGGCCAGGCCAACCGTCTCGCTGTCCGCGCAGCCCTTCGGGGTGCTCTCCGCGTCGGTGTCCGCCTCGTGGCGAGAGTTCTTCTGGGTGGGCGAGGCCTCCGGCCAGACCTGGCATCGCGGCTACCTGCTCCTCGACGGGAAGCTCGAGACCGAGCTCTCCCGCGCCTTCGGCAGCGTGCGACACATCATCTCGCCGCTGGTGCAGGTGCGGGCGGTGCCGTTCGGCGTGGAGAGCGCAGAGCCGATCATCGCCTACGACGCCGTCGACGCGGCGGTGCCCAACCTGACCGCCCGCGTGCAGGGCATCGTGGAGCTGCGCCAACGGCTCAAGCGCGGCGCCGATGAGCTGCTGCGGCTCGACGTGGGGCAGGGCCTGGAGCTCTCCGGTGCGCGCCTGGAGCCCACCCTGGGGGAGTTCTACGCGCGCATCGGCTCGCGCATCGGCTGGTTCTCGGCGAGAGGCGAGCTCCGCTTCGACCCGCTGTTGCAGCGGGTGGCGTCGGACTTGCTGACGGCGGTGGAGCCGGGCGGGGTGACG
>CALNBU010001069.1 GCA_937875615.1 uncultured Archangium sp. | reverse complement strand
CTGCAGCACCGCGTAGTTGTCGTAGAAGCCGCCGGACGAGGCGCAGACGCCGAAGGCCACCACCCACTTGGGCTCGGTCATCTGCTCGTAGACGCGCTTGAGGATCGGCGCCTGCTTCTGGTTGATGGTGCCGATCACCATCAGCATGTCGGCCTGGCGCGGCGAGAAGCGGGGGAACTCAGCGCCGAAGCGGGAGATGTCGTGGCGCGCGGCGGCCACCGACATGAACTCCATGCCGCAGCAGGCGGTAGCGAAGGGGTAGGTGAAGAGGGAGTACTTGCGCGACCAGCCGAGGCCCTTGGAGATCAGGTTCGACAGGAAGCCCTGCGCGTCATCTTTGCGCGTGGTGATGATGGGAGCGAGTTCGTCAGCCATGATGTGTCAGCTCTCCCAGTCGAGAGCGCCCTTTTTCCAGACGTAGGCGAGCGCCGCGACGAGCGTGGTCGCGAACAGTGCCATGGTGCCAAAGCCGAACCACCCCAGCGCCTTGAAGTTGACGGCCCACGGGTAGAGGAAGACGGCTTCGATGTCGAAGACGATGAACAGCAGCGCCACCACGTAGAACTTCACGGCGAAGCGCTGCCGGGCAGAGCCCATGGGCGCGTTGCCACCTTCGAAGGCCTCTTCTTTGGTCTTGGTGATGCTGCGGGGCCCGAGGCGCGTGGTGAGCGCGGGGATGACGGCGGCCATGCCGCCGGCGAGTCCCAGCACCACCGCCAGGGGCAGGTACGCGGTCAGAGGGTTTTCCATGACGTGGAGCCACCATAAAGACCAGCTTCACTGAAATACAAGCGTTTTGATGGGTTACTGGATGACGCGGGCCAGCTTCAGCACCACCGTTTCGAAGCGGGCGCCGACGGCGCGCGACGACTTCTCGTGGATCAGGATGCGGGGCTTGCCGCCGTCCATGGTGACGCCGATGGGGATGCAGGCCTCGACGGTCGCGGCGTCGAGGGCCAGCGCGTAGAGCTGGTTGTCCTGCGCGACGTCCCACACCGAGTGGAGCGTGTCGGCGACGATGCCCGGCACCACCAGCAGCGCCGAAGCGCGGTGGGCATCGATGGCCGCCTGCAGCGCCGCCTCGGTGGAGAAGTCGATGGTGACGAAGCGCACTGCGCGCTTCTTGATGTCTGGCACGGTGACGTCCTTGATCTCTCGCGCCAGCCCGGGGGAAGCGCCGTGCGCCGAGACCACCAGCACCACGAAGGGCCCCGAGCCGCGCGCATCGAAGTTCACGTCGTAGGGGAGGATGCGCAGCAGGGCAGGGAGCGCCGCCTTGAGGTCGAACTCCGGCTCCGCCGCGTGCGCGACGAACGCTGCCAATGTCAGTGCCACCAACCCCCGAAGGTTCATGCCTGGCCGCCAGTGTAAGCCCGGAGGCGCCGGGGAGCTACACTTGGGACATGTCGCGCGCGCACCTCGAAGCTCTGCCGCGGTGGGTCACCACCGGAATCGGTGGGTCGCCGTCGACCGCGCTGAGCTGGGAAACGGAGGTGCCGTGGTTGGCCGAGCTGGTGTCGGCGGGCGAGACGGTGTCGGCGGCGCGCACGCCCGCTGCCTGGCCCACCTTTCTCGAGGAGGTGGCGCGGCGTCGCCCGGCGTTCGCCAAGGTTCAGCTTCCGGGACCGCTGACGTGTGGCCGGGATCTGGGAGATCGCGCGCGGCGCTACATCGAGGCGCTGCGGGCCCTGCAGGTGACGCCGCTGGTCTTCGTCGACGAGCCGCTGCTGGTGCGCGGCGGCGGGGAGCGGGCGCTGCTGGCGCTGCGCGACTGCATCGCGGAGGCCGGCGGCATCAGCGGCCTCCACTGCTGCGGACAGGCCGACTGGCCGGCGGTGCTGGCGCTCGACTTCGACGTGGTGAGCCTCGACGCGCGGTTGTCGCTGGCGTCGTTGCTGCGGGCGCCGGAGGCGTGGCGGCGCTTCGTCGACTCCGGCGCGTGGCTGGCGCTGGGCATCATCCCCACCGATGGCGGCGCGCCGTACCGGGTGCGGGCGCTGTGTGACGACGCGCGCGCGCTGCTGGGGTCGTTCGAGCGGGCGCTGCTGACGCCGGCCTGTGGCCTCGGGCTCTTCGACGTGCCCCGCGCGACGCGGGTGGTGCGGGAGCTGACGGAGGCCGCGGCGTACCTGCGCGGCGCCGCGTCTACTCGTTGACGGTCAGCGGGACCTCGCCGGTGACCGCGCGCGCCAGGCGACCCGTCGGCTCCGACTCCATGCCCGGCTCGTAGGTGGTGACCATGTCGCGGCCGCCGCGCTTGCTGGCATACAGCGCGGAGTCGGCGGCGTCGACCAGTCGCACCTCGTCGTGCGCGTCGCGGGGGATGCCCGCCACGCCCACCGAGATGCTGACGTGGCCCAGCGGTTGGGTCTTCCCCTGCGGCAGGCCCGACTCGGCCACCGCGCGGCGCAGCTTCTCCGCCACCTCCCGCGCTTCATCGGGGCCGACCTGCGGCAGGAGCACGATGAATTCTTCGCCTCCGTAGCGCGCCAGCGTGTCGACCTTGCGGAGGTTCTGCTTCATGAGCTGCGCCACGGCGCGCAGGACGTCGTCGCCGGAGGAGTGGCCCTGCTTGTCGTTGAGCTGCTTGAAGTGGTCGATGTCGACCATCACCATCGACAGCGGCGTGCCGTAGCGCCTGGCGCGCGCCAGCTCGGCCTCGAGCTGCTGGTAGAGGAAGCGCCGGTTGGGCACGCCGGTGAGGGGGTCCGTCACCGACAGCGCCACCGTCTGCTGGTGCAGCCGCGCGTTCTGGACCGCGAGGCCGACCTGATCGGCGACGGCCACGAAGAAGTCGCGCTCCTTTTCGGAGAAGCCGTCGACCACCGCGCGCTCGAAGTTGAGCACGCCCAGCAGCTCGCCGCTGCGCACCATGGGCACCGACAGCATCGAGCCCCGCACGGGGTTCTCCCGCACCCGGTAGCGGGGCTCCTGGCTGAGGTCCGCCGAGTAGTGCAGGGCGCGCTCCTCGGCCACGTAGCCGCAGACGCCCTCGCCCAGCTCGAAGGTCATGCCCTCGGAGCCCTCGTTGGAGGGGAAGGCCTTGAACACCTCGAGCTGCCGCTGCTCGTTGAGCAGCATCACCGAGAGCTGCTGCACGTCGAGCTTCTTCGGCAGCTCCGAGACCACCAACGTCAGCACCTCCTCGAGCTCGAGGGTGGCGGCGATGGTGCGCGAGAGGTCGAAGAGCAGCTGCAGCTCGGTGGCGCGCTTCTCGACCTGGGCCTTGAGATCGAGCTCGGTGCGGGCGCTCTCCAGGTCGCGCTGGGTGTCGATCTCCGTGACCTTGAGGTCGGTCAGCCGCTCGAGCATGCGGTTGAAGGCGTGGCCGAGCTGACCAATCTCGTCGCCGCCGCCCGGCGCGCGGACCACCAGGTCGCCGTCTTCGGCGCGCTTCATCAGCTTCGCCAGCCGCTCGAGCCGGG
>CALNBU010001068.1 GCA_937875615.1 uncultured Archangium sp. | reverse complement strand
CGCGCCTTCCTCGACCGCGCGGTGTTCAACGTCACCCCCGCCTTCCTCGACGAGAGCCGCGAGTACGGGCGGGCCCTCAAGAGCCGCAACCGGCTGCTGAAGGAGCGCGCTCCCATGAGCCACCTCCAGGCCTGGGACGCCACCCTCGCCAGGCTGGGCGCGCGGGTGTGGTCGCGACGACGCGCCCTGCTGGGGCAGCTGGCCGCGCGCGCCACCGCGGCCTTCGCGGACATCGGGCGCTCGGAGCTGCAGGCCGCCTTCACCTACGCGCCCTCGCACCTCGGCGCGGACCTCGACTTCGCCGCCGCCGAAGAGGCCGCGCTGACCGAGCGCCTGCTGACCCGCCTCGACGAGCGGCTGAGCCGCGACGCGGAGCGCGGCTTCACCTCCGTGGGCCCGCACGCCGACGACCTCGACCTCTCGCTGGGCGGACACCCCGCGCGGGCCTTCGCCAGCCAGGGCCAGGCGCGCGCCCTGGTGCTGGCGTGGAAGGTGGCCGAAATCGAGAACCTGCACGCGCGCAACGGCTTTCTGCCGCTGCTGCTGCTCGACGACGTGTCGAGCGAGCTGGACCCCGAGCGCAACGCGTACCTCATGGGCTACCTCGCCAGCAGCGGGGCCCAGACGGTGTTGACCACCACCGACGAGAAGCTGGTGGCGCGCGCCGCCGGTGCGGGCACGCTGTGGCTCGACGTCGCCCGCGGCGCGGTGCGGCCGCGCGCCTGAGCCCGGGTAGATTTTCCTCACCGGGGGTGGCAAGTGGACATCGTGAATGACGACGAGACGCGGCCGGTGCGCGCGGTGCGGCGCGCCTCGTCGCGCGAAGCCCCCACCCAGCTCCGGCCCGCGGTGCGCCGCCGGAGCATCGAGCAGGCGCACTGGCTGCCGCCCGAGCTGCAGCAGCTGAGCAACATCGACTGCGTCGAAGAGCGACGGCTCCGCAGGGAGTTCCTCACCCACCACAACACCTACTTCTTCGCAGGCCGGCGGCTCATCGCCCGCCCCCGCTGGCGCCTCTTCCGCTCGTTCTGGAAGTTCGACTTCATCCTCCCCACGGGCGAGACGCTGTTCTCCGCCACCCGCGGGCTGCGGTGGCTGGTGCTGGAGACCATGACGGTGCGCGACGCGCACGGCGCCGTCCTCGGGCGCTTCGTCCAGCGCGCCACCGCGATGAACGTGCACTTCGACGTCTTCGACGCGCACGGCGAGAAGCGCATGGAGCTCCGGCAACCTTCCGACACCTTCACCACCTTCTGGCTGTACGCGAGCGGTCAGGAGGTGGGCCGCATCGAGCGCCGCTTCCGCACCTGGGACGGCTCGCTCAAACAGCTGCTGCGCTTCGAAGACGCCTTCGAGCTCGTCGCGCTCAACCCCGCCCTCGACGAGCTCGACCGGGTGCTGGCCATCGCCGCCGGGCTGCTCGTCGACCGGGTCTTCTTTTCCGGCAAGGACGACTGACGTCACCTCAGCGGGTGAGACACCCCGCCACGAACGGGTTTCACCACCGCCGGCTCTTCGCCTAGGGGAGAGCGCCATGAACCGCGCGCTCCTGGTGTCCTGTCTCCTCCTCGCCTGCGGCGGAGCGCCCGGCGACTCCGCGCCCTCCTCGCCGGGCCTGGACCCTGGCCAGGCCTTCCTGACCGCGGCGGCCGAGTACCAGGTGCCGGTGGAGGTGCTGCGCGGCCTCGGCTGGGTGGAGACCCGGCTGTCCACCACCGCCGACCTGGAGTCGGCCCAGGGCGGGGTGGGCCTGATGCAGCTGCGGCGCCAGGGAGACTGGGACACCCTGGGCGACGCCGCCCGGCTGACCGGCACCACCGAGGGCCGCCTGCGCGTCGACGTGGCGGCCAACATCCGCGGCGCGGCGGCGGTGCTGCGCGCGCTCTTCGACGGCCTCGGGCAGCCTGGCCTCGACGCGCGGCGCGTCGACGACTGGTTCAGCGCGGTGGCGCTGTACCCGGGCTTCGAGTCCGCCACCCTCGCCCACGACTACGCCGCCGACGTCTACCTCGCGCTGGAGCGCGGCTTCCCCACCCAGCCGCCCTTCGCCTGCGACTGGCGGCGCCACGCCACCCCCGCGGCGCAGCGCCGCGACGCCGCCCTCGAGTACCCCAACGCCGCGGCCTGGGTGGCCTCCCCCAACTTCACGCCCGGCCGCAGCGGCACCGCCATCGACCGGGTGCTGGTGCACACCATGCAGGGCAGCTACGCGGGCACCCGCAGCTGGTTCCTCAACGCCAGCTCCAACGTCTCGTCGCACTACATCATCCGCAGCAGCGACGGCGAGGTGACGCAGATGGTGGCCCACGCCGACACCGCCTGGCACGTGCAGTGTTACAACCGGCGCAGCGTGGGCCTGGAGCACGAGGGCTACGTGCAGAACCCCGACACCTGGTACACCGAGAACATGTACCGGGAGTCGGGGAAGCTGACCCGGTACATCTGCGACCGCCACGGCATCCCCAAGGACCGCGCGCACATCATCGGGCACTACGAGGCG
>CALNBU010001067.1 GCA_937875615.1 uncultured Archangium sp. | reverse complement strand
CTGCGCTGCTTCGACTCCGCCGCCCGCAGCGCCAGCCGCGCCTCCTCGAGCTCCGCCTCCGCCGCCAGCACCTCCTTCTGCGGCGCCGCCTTCAGCTCCAGCAGCTCCTTCGCGCGCGCCACCAGCCGCTCGCGCACCGCCACCTGCGCGCGGGACACCGCCGTGTCGCGCTCGATCTCCACGTAGGCGCCGGACTTCACCGAGAACAGCTTCTCGCCCTTCGCCACGCGGCTGCCGGCGCGCACCAGCACCGACTCCACCCGCCCCGGGAGCGGCGCGCCCACCGCGGAGGTGCGCCGGGGGTCGAGGTCGACGTGCCCGGGCACCGGCAGGGGCCGCAGCGGTGGACCCTCGGCGGCCACCGCGAGCGACAGGTACTTCCACTGCGGCGCGTCGCTGGCCAACGTCACGCCCTGCGCGTCGGCGATGGGCGTCTTCGCCACCTCCGCGGGCTTCCCGCAGGCCAGCAGCAACAGCAGCGACCACAGGTACGGGCCCCGGGTGTCATTCGACTTCAAGGTTCACTCCTGAGAAACGCGCACGCTCGAGGTGCAGTTGAAAGACGCGCCGGTCCATGTCGGCGGCGGTGAGCAGCAACTCCGAGAGCGTCCGCCGCGCGAGCAGCAGCTCCTGCAGCGAAGACGAGCCCCGCGTCACCGCGGCGGTGAGGCGCTCGACGACCTCGTTGGCCAGCGGGAGCGCCTTTTCCCGGAGCCGCGTCTGCCGAGACTCCACCGCCTCCACCTCCGTCGACAGCCGGCTTCGCGCGGCGGCGGCCACCTCCAGCATCCTCGCCCGCACCGCCTCGGAGGTCTTCGCGGCCACCGCCGCGGCCTGCGCGTCGTCCTGCCCGTGGTCGAACAGCCGCAGCGGCACCGAGAAGCCGAGGAAGAAGCTGTTCATCTGGTTGCCCGACTCGATGAAGCGGTCGTGCACGTAGCCGGCGCGCACCGTGAAGTCGGGGATCCACTGGTTCTTCGCCAGCACCCCATCGGCGTGCGCGGCGCGGCCCGAGGCCTCCAGCGCCTGGAGGTCGTACCGCTCCTCCATGGGCCGCTCCGTCGACTCGAAGCGGCGGTCGAGCCACACGTTGGCCTGCGCCCCGTCCGCGAAGCGGGTGCAGGGCATGGCCAGCAGCTGTCCGCACGCCCGGAGCTGTGAGGCCAGCTGCTCTCTCGCGTCGCCCAGCGAGGCCCCCACGTTCTCCTCTTCGAGCTGCGCGCGGTCCACGTCCAGCTCGGCGGTGTCACCCGTCTTCGCGCGCGCCTGCTGCAGCTGCGTGAGCCGGTTGGCGTCGGCGGCGAGGCCCTCCAGAATCTCTACCCGCACCTGCGCCGCCGCCACGTCGGCCAACACCGCGTAGGCCTCGTAGAGGCGGAGCCGCAGCGCCTCCTGCGCCTCCAGCGCCGCCTGCCGCGCCCGCGCCGCCGCCGCGTCCTGCCGGGGCTCGCGCTTGCCCACCTCCAGCAACACCGAGAGGCCGAAGGCCAGGTTGGGCACGTTCAGCAGCGGGTCCTTCAGGTTGGGCGGGTTGAGCGTACCCACGGGGATGGTGTTGAGGCCCACGT
>CALNBU010001066.1 GCA_937875615.1 uncultured Archangium sp. | reverse complement strand
GCGCTGGAGCGGGCGGAGACGGTGAGCGGGCGGGTGCAGGTGCTGGGGGCCATCCGCCAGGGCAGTCAGCTGCGCCGGGTGCTGGTGGCGGCCTGGCCAGGAGAAGGGCGGCACGTGGTGGCGGTGGCCTCGGTGCCCTCGGGGCGCTGGGACGCGCTCTCTCCGCGCCTGGCGGAGAGCCTGGCCACGCTCAAGGTGGAGCCGCTGGCGGCGAGCCGGCCGCCGCTGCGCTACGTGTGGGCCTTCGTGGCCTTGTTGGTGGCGCTGTCGCTGGTGTCGGTGGGGTTGTGGCGCCGTCGGCGCGCGGCCGGCGCCGGCGACGACGCGTGATCAGCCCGCGACGTCCACGGAGGCCGCGCCCAGCTCCCGGTCGCCCTTGCGGATCTTGAAGGTCCACTTGCCGGGCTTGCTCAGGTTGGCGCCGCGCCAGCCGCGGGTGCGGCCGAAGCCAGAGAGCGGCAGGTCGATGGTCTGGCGGATCTCGCTGCCGTGCAGCACCTGGATGGTGATGTCTTCGTACTTGCCGTCTTTGGGCACGTACCACTGGAGCCAGGCGAAGACGGTGGTGCCCTTCGACACCGGACCGGTGACCGGCTCGAGGCACTGGAACTGGGTGGGGCTCCCCTTGGTCTGGTCGACCTTCAGGCACGGCACCGCGTCGATGAGGGCGGGGCCGCGGTCCTTGCCGTGCTCGAGGAACTCCACCACCTGCTTGATGACCTCGGCGCTGGGCGGGGCCTCGGGGGCGGGCGCGGCGGCCTCCTGCGCGAAGGCGGCGGCGGCGAAGGTGAGGGCGGCGGAGGCAAGAAGACGCTTCATGGTGTGGGGCTCCCCTGGTGGTTCTGGCGTGTTGGCGCGGCGCAGCTTGCCATGCTACGCGCCCGCGCCCAATGCCGTCTGAAAACGCCCACCTCCGTAACTTCTCCATCATCGCGCACATCGATCACGGCAAGTCGACGCTCGCCGACCGGCTGCTCGAGAAGACGGGGACGGTGAACAAGCGCCAGCAACAGGCGCAGTTCCTCGACAACATGGACATCGAGCGGGAGCGCGGCATCACCATCAAGGCCCAGACGGTGCGCATGAACTACCGCGCCAACGACGGCCAGGACTACGTGCTCAACCTCATCGACACGCCCGGGCACGTGGACTTCGCCTACGAGGTGAGCCGCTCGCTCGCCGCCTGCGAGGGCGCGCTGCTGGTGGTCGACGCCACGCAGGGCGTGGAGGCGCAGACGCTGGCCAACGTCTACATGGCGCTGGACCACAACCTGGAGATCATCCCGGTCATCAACAAGATCGATCTCCCCTCGGCCGACGTGGAGCGCACCAAGGAGGAGATCGAAGACGTGATCGGCCTCGACGCCTCGGTGGCGGTGCCGGTGTCGGCCAAGGAGGGCCTCAACATCGATCAGCTGCTGGAGCAGATCGTCAAGACGGTGCCTCCGCCGCCGGGCAGCAGCAGCGCGCCGCTCAAGGCGCTGGTCTTCGACAGCTGGTACGACAACTACCGCGGCGTGGTGATGCTGGTGCGCGTGGTGGAGGGCACCGTCGCCATCGGCCAAAAGATCAAGCTGTGGAGCAACAACAAGCAGTTCGAGGTGCAGGAGCTCGGCGTCATCGCCCCGTTCCCCACCCCGGTGAAGCAGCTCATCGCCGGCGAGGTGGGCATCTTCGTGGCCAACGTGAAGGAGCTCGCCGACGCCAAGGTGGGCGACACCATCACCGACGTGGAGCGCCCCACCACGGAGCCCTTCC
>CALNBU010001065.1 GCA_937875615.1 uncultured Archangium sp. | reverse complement strand
AGAAGGTGGTCAAGCTCGTCGCCTTCGGCGCCGGGGTGTCCCTGGTGCTCTTCATCGCGGCGCTGGCGGTGTTCGGTCGAGGTGGCGAGGAGATCGCGCCGCCGCAGCTCACGCCGGTGTGGGCCAGCAGTGTGCCCACCGGGGCCAGCGTGTCCATCGACGGAAAGCAGGTGGGCGTGACGCCCATGGACGGCGAGCTCCCCGAGGGCTCCTACATCGTGGGAATGACGCTCCCCGGACATCGGCCGTGGACGCGCCGGGTGCGCGTGGCGGGGCGGCAGAAACAACACGTCAACGCCGAGCTGGTGCCAGGAGAAGCCCGCGGAGCCGCCGCCGGTGGTGGCGGTCGAGCCGGAGGTCGAGGACGACGGTGGTCGCTACCTCTACAGCTGGCCGACCCGCTCCTTCTCGGTGTGGCCGCGGTACCACACGGTGGCGTTGAACAAGCGCAGCGTGTTCGAGCTCGCGCTGGAGCCGGAGACCACCTATTCGCTGTCGACCAGCGGTTCGCTGGATCTCGGCGCGCAGGGGCGAACGCAGATCCTCATGTACTACGCAGAGGGCGCGCGGGTGCCGGAGGCCAGCCGCTTCGGCTTCCTCTCTCCGACGGCCCGGAGCATCAGGGGCGCCACCAAGCTGTACGCGTGGGTCTTCGACAGCGACCCCGGCGACAACAGCGGGAGGTTGAACGTCGTCGTGCGCATCTCGAAGTACATCCCCGAGCGCACGGTGCCCTTCTACGCCGACCAGCACGTCACCGCGCTGTCGGACCGCGAGGTGGTGCGGGTGGAGGGGCTGGACCCCGGAGAGAAGTATCGGCTGGTGTTCCGGCCGGACTCCCCGCGGGTGGAGGACGTGCCGGCCAAGCAGGTGCTCTGTCTCCACGAGTTTCCCCGGCCGCGCCAGATCGACCGGAGCTACCAGTGGTACGACGTGAAGTTCGTCGGCGAGGTGTCTGGCGTCGACGGGTTGACCTGCATGTTCCTCGCCTGGAGCAACGCGGGGACCAGCGGGGTGTTGGAGATCGACATCGAGCGCGTCGGCGCCCCGCCGCGCTGAGCCGTTCTACCGAGGCGCCAGCCAGGTGGGCGGTTGAACGATCTTCTCGCCGCCGCGGACGTGGGCCGGCACCGCCTCGCGGACTTTGTGGCGGCGGGCGGTGGGGTCCTGCCGCGCCACCACCCGGCCGACGAGATCGTAGTCGTGGGCCTGCGTCACCTCGACGGTGACCAGCTCGCCCGGGTACGCCAGCCCGTCGTTGATGTAGACGTTGCCGTCGATGTCGGGCGCCTGGCCCTGGTGACGACCGACGATGAGCAGGTCGGTCTCGGGGCTGCGCCCTTCGACCAGCACCTCCAGGTGCTTGCCCACCAGCGCCTTGTTCTGCTCGCGGCTGATGCGCTTCTGGATGGCCATGATCTCCCGCCAGCGGCGCTCGATGGTGCGCCTGGGCACCTTGCTCTCCATCTCGTAGGCCGCCGTGCCCTCTTCGTCGGAGTACTGGAAGACGCCGAGGCGCTCGAAGCGGAGCTCCTTCACGAAGTCCTTCAAGATGTCGAAGTCTTCTTCGGTCTCGCCCGGGAGGCCGACGATCATCGAGGTGCGGAAGCTCAGGCCGTCGACGCGGGATCGGATCTTCTGCACCAGCTGCTTCAGGAACGCCGACTCACGGCCGCGCTTCATGGTGCGCAGGAGCCGGTCGCTCGCGTGCTGCAGCGGCATGTCGAGGTACTTCGCGATCTTCTTCTCGGTGGCCATCACCTCGATGAGCTCGTCGGGGAAGACGCGCGGGTAGGCGTAGTGGAGGCGGATCCAGTGGACGTCGACCTTCACCAGCTCGCGGAGCAGGTCGTGCAGCTTCGGCCTGCCCGGGAGATCGTGCCCGTAGGCGGTGAGGTCCTGGGCGACGAGGTTGAGCTCCATCACGCCCTGGTCGGCGAGCTGCGCGGCCTCGCGCACGATGTCGTCGATGCTGCGGCTGCGCTGCAGCCCGCGCAGCTTCGGGATGATGCAGAAGGCGCACTTGTTGTCGCAGCCCTCGGACACCTTCAGGTACGCGGTGTACCCCGGCATGGAGTTCACCTTCGCGGTGTGCGCGGTGTGGATGTACTCGGGGTCGGGGATGACCTGTCGGGGGCTGGCCTCGGCGGCGAGCAGGTCGCCTATCTGCACGTAGGCGCTGGTGCCGAGGAAGTGGTCGACCTCGGGGAGCTCCTTCACCAGCGCGTCGCCGTGCCGCTGCACCAGACAGCCGGTCACCACCAGCGTGCTGCACTGGCCGTTCTTCTTGTACTCGGCGAGCTCCAGGATGTTGTCCACCGACTCCTTCTCGGCGGCCTTCAGGAAGGCGCAGGTGTTGACGACGATCACGTCCGCGGCGTCGGGCTCCTGCACCAGCCGGTAGCCCTTGTGCTGGAGCGAGCCCAGCATCACCTCGCTGTCGACCCGGTTCTTGGGGCAGCCCAGCGTCATCATGTAGAGGTTCTTCTTGTCGATCACGGTGCCACCTGCCCCAGCTCTGCGCGCTCGAAGTGTTCGGCGGTCCAGGTGAAGTGCTGCGTGGTGCCGTTGGTGTAGCCGATCTGCAGCGCGCCGTCGGGCGAGAGCTCGAAGCGCATCGCGCGGCCCAGCTTGCAGTTGGCGGCGGGCCACTCGAGCACCCGGTTGGCCACCTTGCCCTTCACCACGTACATCGCCATGCGCAGCTCGTTTCCTTCGACGCACCGGTCTTTCACGTGGGGGTTCTTCCCCGTCAACACGGTGAAGATGGGCCGGTTGTCAGGCAGCAGGAGCTGCTCGGGCAGGGGCAGCGCCACGCTGGAGGGCGCCAGCGCGGCCTCGCCGGCCACCAGCTCGCCCAGCGAGGTCGGCGTCAGCGCCTCGTCGCCGGCGGCCCAGGTCGGGTAGTGCAGCTTGGAGTAGCCCAGCCAGCCGCGCTCCCTCGCCTCGATGCCCTCCACGTCCGCAGGCGGCGAGAGCTTGAGGTTCTTGCGCAGCTCGTCGGGGAGGCGCGTCGGCCCACCCACCATCTCTCCGCCGGTGCAGGTCGACAGCGAGGAGGTCTCTCCGCCGCGCGCGTCGGCGTCGACGTAGTGGGCGCACAGCGTGAACGCCAACTGCCGCGCCGCGTGGAAGCGGGGCAACGCGCGGGCGGGGAAGGCCGCCTCGAGGGTGTAGCCGGCGTCGGACCTGGTGGTGGCCACCTTCACCAGCGCCTGCGCGAAGGCCGGCGCCCCACCTTCGGCCGGTGGGTCCAGCAGGCCCTGGTCATTGAAGCGGTAGATGACGCCCTTCGAGGTGAGCCCCGACTCGGGGAAGTACAGGACGAGATCGAGCGCGTCGCCCTCCACCAGCCGGTG
>CALNBU010001064.1 GCA_937875615.1 uncultured Archangium sp. | reverse complement strand
GGTACGAGCGCCGCGGCGGGCGCGGGCTCCGCCTTCGCCACGGGCTCCGAACCGAGCGGCCGCACCCCGTCCTGCTCGCGGCCGGTCACCAGGAAGGTGGCGAGGTTCCGCGCGAGGCCCGCGGTCACCGAGCCGGTGCGCTGGCGGGTGGACCCGTCGTAGAGCGCGCCCAACAGGAAGGCCGGACCGCCGCGGGCGCTGTTGCGCAGGACGATGACCTTCTCCGCGCCCACCAACTGGCCCAGCTTGGTGGCGCTGCCGTCGTCGTCGGTGGCGAGACAGAGCGGCGGCGCGCGGGAGACGGCCCCCTCGAAGGAGAGCTCGATGTTCACCACCGTGCCCTCCTTTGGAACCTCGACGCGGTGAGGGAAGGACAGCGAACGGCCCTGCAGCAGCGCGACGTGGTAGCTGCCGGGCAGCAACTCCAGGCGAAGCGGTGTGGTCCCCAGCTGCTGACCGTCGACCACCACGATCGCCGTCGCGCTGGTGTCGGTGCGCACCATGAGGTTGCCCTTCTTCGTGCGCGCCACCTCCTTGCGCACCACCTCGAACTCCTTGAGCACCGACGGCGCCCACGCCTCGGCGTCGAGCTTCAGGGTGGGGTTGATGCGCAGCACGCGGCGGTACGCCTCGGTGGCGTCGCGCGGGCGGTCGAGGTTCTTGAAGACCTGGGCCTGCAGCACCAGCGCGCTCTCCGCCAGCTTCCACGGGCGGCCCTCCGGGTCGGCGCGCTCCAGCTCCCGCAACGCGCGCTCGAGGAGGTCGAGCGCCCGCTCGTTCTGGCCACCGTAGAAGAGCGTCCTCGCCGACTCCACCTGACGCTCGAGATCTTCGGTGCCCCGCGACGGCAACGGCCGCACGATGTCCAGCACATGGCGAGCGTCGAACACCCCTCCGGGCAACAGCGGCGCCGCCGAGTCACGGAAGTCCCGCGACGCCTCGATGAGCGCCGCGTCCGCGCAGTCTCCCGCCGTAAGAATGAGCGCCTTGCCGGCCCACGCAGGAAGCGCCGCCAGCACCACGAAAACCGACCAGAGAGAACGCATGAGCGGCTCGCGTCTAGCACACCACCCGCCCAGAACCGGTGCTGTCCAGCCCGGTGGACACTGCACGCACGTTCTGCTTCACGCCGATGGAACTGCGCTAAAAGCGCGGCCAGAGATGCTTGGTCCGGGGACGGCGGTCGGCCGTTACGTCATCAACAGGAAGCTGGCCGAGGGCGGCATGGCCGAGATCTTTCTCGCCAGCGCCCAGGGCGCAGAGGGCTTCTCGAAGGACGTGGTCATCAAGGTGGTGAAGGAGTTCCTCTCCGCCGATTCGCAGTTCGTCCAGATGTTCATCGCGGAGGCGCGGCTGGCCTCGCGGCTGAACCACGCCAACGTGGTGCAGATCTTCGACTTCGGGAAGCACGACGACTCCTATTACCTGACCATGGAGTACGTCCGCGGCGCCTCGCTGTGGGAGCTCCGCAAGCGCTCCCGGGAGCTGGGCACGGTGGTGCCGCCGGTGCTCTCCGCGGAGATCATCACCCAGGTCGCGCGCGGCCTGCAGTACGCGCACGCGCTCACCGAGCGCGGAGAGAAGCTGGGCGTGGTGCACCGCGACGTCACGCCCCACAACGTGCTGTTGTCCTTCGACGGCGCGGTGAAGCTGACCGACTTCGGCATCGCCAAGGCCACCACCACCCACACCGTGCCCGGCATGCTCAAGGGCAAGTTCGCGTACATGTCGCCCGAGCAGGGCCGCGGAGAGAAGGTCGACGCGCGCACCGACATCTTCGCGCTCGGCATCGTGCTGTGGGAGCTGCTCACCGGCGGCCGGCTGTTCGACGGAGACTCGGACCTCGCGATGCTGCGCGCGGTGCAAGAGACGCTCATCCCTCCGCCCTCGCGGCTCAACCCGGAGGTGCCCACCGAGCTCTCGGACATCGTGATGAAGGCGCTGGCGCGGCCGCTCGACGAGCGCTTTCAGTCGGCCTTCGAGTTCGAGAAGGCGCTGGCCAACTGGGTGCTGCGCAACGCGCAGTCGGTGGAGGACACCGACGTGGGTGGCTTCCTGCGCACGATGTTCGCCCGCGAGTACGACCAGGCCCCCGAGTCGACGCAGCTCCCCGGCGGGGCGTCGGCGCTGGTGGACGACGACTTCGGTCTGGGTGAGACGCTGGCGCGCCCGGCGAAGACCGCGATGACGGCCACGCCCATCAAGCAGGAGCCGCTCCGGGGCGCGCTGGACGACGCCGACGCGGTGCCTCAGCGCACCGAAGAGTTCAAATCGCCCCGCGGCACCGAGGCCATGCCCGCCCTCAAGCGCGTCTCATCGCGTCGGCTGGCGCCGCTGCCTCCGCCCCGACCCTCGGCGCTCGAGATGCCGCCGCAGGTCGACGACGCCAGGACACACCCGCCGCGCCCGGTGCCTGAGGTGAGCGCGTCCTTCCAGTCGTCCCAGGTGCGGCCGACGCAGCCCCACGACGTGATGGCCGACGAGGCCCCGCTCAAGGCGCCGCGCTCACCGGTGCCGCTCATCCTGGTCTCGCTGGGCGCGCTGGCCTTGTTGGGCGGCGGCCTGTGGTGGGCGCGCGGAGACCAGCCTGAAGCGACGGCGGTCGTCGAAGCGCCCCCCGCCGTGGACGACGTGCCCGCCGAGGTGGCACCACCCGAGCCTTCACCGACGCCCGAGGCGCCGCTCCCCGAGAAGCCCCAGCCCGTCGCGGCGGTGGCCCCGGCGGAGACACCGACGAGCGCCCCCGTCGCCGAGCCGGTGGCGAAGCGGCCCGCGGTCGAGCCGAAGAACGAGAACCGTTCGCCCCGACGGGCCACCGGCACCCTCACGGTGCGCGCGGTCCCCTTCGCGACGGTGACGGTCCAGGGCAAGCAGCACGAAGTCGTGGGCACCCGCAAC
>CALNBU010001063.1 GCA_937875615.1 uncultured Archangium sp. | reverse complement strand
ATGGCGCCCGTGGGCCAGGCGATGTTCAAGGCCGCCGACGCGGGCAACATCACCGAGTCCGGAGAGCTGCTGCAGGCCAAGAACGTGGACACCCTGCTGCGCGCGGCCGATCGCGGCAAGGAGCCGCTGCGCGACTTCCTGCTCAAGAAGGTCACCACCAAGGAGCGCACGCTCTTCTATTCGTTGGCGCTCAAGCTGCGAAAGCCGGAGGACCGCGTGGGCATCCAGGACCGGGACTTCCTGGTGCTGACGCCTGCCTTCGTGGTGTCGGAGCTGAAGGAGGCCTTCCAGATTGGCTTCCTGCTCTTCGTGCCGTTCCTGGTCATCGACATGGTGGTGGCCAACATCCTGCTCGCGCTCGGCATGCAGATGCTCTCACCCACCACCATCTCCATGCCGTTCAAGCTGCTGCTCTTCGTGATGGTCGACGGCTGGTACCTCATCGCCAAGGGCCTGGTGGTCGGCTACCTCTAGGAAAGGCGCGCACGATGCATCAACTGACCTACGTCATTCAGCAGGCGCTCGTGATGGTGCTGGTCATCTCCGGCCCGCCGATTCTGCTCGCGCTGATCATCGGCTTCATCATCTCGGTGTTCCAGGCGGCGACACAGATTCAGGAGCAGACGCTCACCTTCGCGCCGAAGCTGGTGGTGATCTTCGGGGTGCTGGGCCTGGCGGGCCCGTGGATCGGCGCCACGCTGCTCCGGTTCACCTTCAACATCTACGATCGTTTCCCGGCGATGATCGGCCAGTGAACTCCGCTCAGGTCCAGGAGCTGCTGCTCACGCTGCGTGACGAGCTCGGTCTCCAGACCGGCTTCACGCAGCTCCTCATGGCCTTCGCGCTGTTGATGGCGCGGGTGCTCCCGCCCATCATCCTCACGCCCTTCCTCGGCGGAGAGACCGTGCCGCAGCAGGTGAAGATCGGCCTCGCGATCATGCTGGGCATGGTGCTCTACCCGTTGATCGTCTCGCAGGTCAGGGACATCCCCATCTCGGCGTTCGTCTTCGTGGCGCTGCTCCTCAAGGAGCTGTTCATCGGGTTGACCCTGGCCTTCGTGATCAACCTCGTCTTCGACGCGGCGCAGGCGGCGGGCAGCCTGGTCGACATCCTGGGCGGGACCAGCCAGGCGCAGCTCATGGTGCCGCAGCTCGGGCAACAGACGTCGATCTTCGGGGCGCTGCAGCTGCAGATGACGGTGGTGCTGTTCCTCTCCATCGGAGGGCACCACGTCATCATCACCGCGATGGGCGAGAGCCTCGCGCTGCTGCCGCTCGACCAGTACCCGCGGTTCTCGAGCGGCGTGTGGCCGTTCTTCGACGCGGTGCTGCGCGTGTTCGGAGATCTGGTGCGCATCGCGGTCTCGCTCGCGGCGCCGGTGCTGCTGGCGAGCTTCCTGGTCGATCTCGCGCTGGGCATGATCAACCGGGTGGCGCCTCAGGTGCAGGTGTTCTTCGTCTCGATGCAGATCAAGCCCATGGTGGCGGTGCTCATCACCTTCTTCTCGATCCACCTCGTGCTGGGGCGCATCGTCGACGAGTACGGCATCATGCTCCGCTGGCTCCGGTACGTCATGGCGTTGCTGGGGTGAGGGGGCGACATGTCTGAAGGCGGAGAAAAGACAGAAGAGCCCTCGCACCAGAAGCTCGACAAGGCGCGGAAGGAGGGCAACGTCTGGAAGAGCCGCGACCTGACCAGCGTGGTCTCCTTCGGCGTGGCGATGGGGGTGGTGAAGGTCACCTGGGACTCGGTGGAGACGCGGGTCAAGTCGCTCTTCTATTTCGCCATCGAGCACATCTCGAACCCCGAGGGGCTGGAGCTCGCGACCAAGCAGTTGATGCTGTTGAGCTGGCAGTCGCTGCTGGTGCTCTGCGTTCCGGTGGCCTTCGGCGCGGCGCTCGCCGGTGGGCTGATGGACTTTCTCCAGGTGGGGGCACTGCTGGCGGTCAAGGCGCTGATGCCCAAGCTCGAGAAGTTGAACCCCATCTCGGGCATCAAGAACATGTTCAGCAAGAAGCAGGTCGTCGAGCTGATCAAGTCGATGGTGAAGCTGGGGGTCACCAGCTACGTGGTCTACGGCGTGGTGCGCGACGCCATGGGCATGGTGGTGGCGACCATCTCCGGCGACGTGCCGCTGACCATGACCGTGCTGGGCGAGCTCGTCTTCCGGGTGGTCTCCAGGGTGTCGCTGTTGCTGGTCGCCTTCGCCATCTTCGACGTCTGGTGGCAGCACAAGAGCTACATGAAGGACCAGATGATGTCGAAGGACGAGGTGAAGAAGGAATACAAGGAGTCGGAGGGCGACCCGCACCACAAGGCCAAGCGCAAGGAGTTCGCGATGGAGTTGTTGGAGGGCGCACAGATGGAGGCGGTGAAGGGCGCGGACGTGATCGTGACCAACCCGGAGCACGTCGCGGTGGCGCTGCGCTACGACAAGGAGAAGGACAACGCGCCGCGCGTCATCGCCAAGGGCATCGACGCCCGCGCCGCGGGTATCCGCGAGTTGGCGAAGGAGCACGACGTGCCCATGCTGCGCAACGTGCCGCTGGCGCACGCGCTGCTGCGCATCGACGTGAACGACGAGGTCCCCGAGGCGCTCTACGACGCCGTCGCCGAGACGCTGAACTTCGTCTACCAACTGAACCAGCGCCGCGCCTCGTGACGATTGACACGGCGGTGCGCGGGCCGCTGAGATGCGGAGGGTGAGCGCCGTCAACGTCGACGAAGTGTGTGCCGTGCTGAGGACGCATGGCGTCTCGTGGTTCGCGTTGCTCGACCTCCGCGGGCGGTTGTCGAGGCAGGAGGTGCACGCCAGGGTGGAGGGCGGCTCCGCGTTGGTCTGGCGCGACGGCGTGGGCCTGCGGGAGCTCGAGGCCGGCGGCGGCGAGGCGCAGGTCCTGTTGCCCTGGTTGGAGGGGCTGCAGGCTGGCGTCGACGTGGTCGCGTGGGACGCCGCGCTGCTGAAGGTGGACGGCGAACGCCTCGACGCGCTGGGCTTCAGGCTCGTGCGCCGGGAGACCTTTATGCAGGACCTCTCCCGCGTGCCGCTCGAGGAGGTCGCGGAGTCGGAGTTGGAGGTCGTGCCGCTGACCGGCGAGGTGGTCGCTGGCGCCCGGGACCTGTTCGCGCGCACGCACGCCAACTCGGTCACCGGGGTCTACACGGCGTGGCCACGGGCGCCCTCTGTCGCGGCCTGTGCGGAGGCCTTCGATGACTATCAGCGGGGCGCTCACGGCGAGCTGGTGCCCGCAGCCTGCGTGGCGCTGCGCCTGGAGCAGCGGGTGGTGGGCGTGGTGTGTTGCGCGGTGGGCGAGCGCGCTGGCGATGGGACGCTGTTGGGTCTCGCCGTCGATCCGGAGGTGCGGGGCCGGGGTTTGTCGCGGGTGTTGG
>CALNBU010001062.1 GCA_937875615.1 uncultured Archangium sp. | reverse complement strand
GGGGATGATGACCGCGACCTCTTCGACCACGAACTTCTTGTTGCCCCAGACGGCTTCGCTGTTGGGCTTCACGCCCTCGGCGGCGGTGGCGCTGCAGACGCTGCGCGCGCTGCGGGCGCAGTTTCCCCACGGCGCCAGCGAGCTGGCGCAGGCGGTGGACGACGCGCTGCGCACCTCCCTGCCGAGCGGGGCGCTGCCGAAGGCCTCTCCGGCCGAGGTGCCTACCCAGCCGTCGTCACCGGCCCGTCGCCCCTGAGGCCGTCACCCGGACAACTCACTTTGGCGGGCGTGCTGACGCCCGCGAAGGGCCATCGCGGTACGGTGGGGCGATGATTCGGAGCGCGCTGTTGTCGGTGGTGCTGCTGGTGTCGGCTTGCGAGGGCGTCATCGGAGCGCTGGACCGCGATGGTGGAGGTGCAGGCGGCAGCGAAGCAGGTGGAGGCGCGGGCGGCGGCGAAGCAGGTGGAGGCGCGGGCGGCGGCGAAGCAGGTGGAGGCGCAGGCGGCGGTGCAGCAGGAGGAGGCGACGGCGGCGGCGCAACAGGAGGAGGCGACGGCGGCGGCGCAGTAGGTGGAGGCGCAGGCGGCAGCGAAGCAGGTGGAGGCGCGGGCGGCAGCGCAACAGGAGGAGGCGCGGGCGGCAGCGCAACAGGTGGAGGCGAAGGCGGCGGCGAAGCAGGGGGAGGCGCGGGCGGCGGCGCAGCAGGGGGCGGCAGCGGGGTGGTCGATGCGGGCGTCGACCCGCCTGGCACCTGGCGCAGCCAGCTCTTCCCGCCGGACTGGCTGCCGGTGCACGCCGGCGCGCAGCCCGATGACGCCGGGCGCTTCCTTCCAGACTTCTCCTTCGCCGGTTACCACCAGGGAGAGCTCTTCCCGCCGGTCGGCGCGCCGCGCGCCACGACCATCACCGTCAGCGCCGCGCTGGGCAACGGCACCACCGACGCCACCGGCGGCATTCAAGCGGCGCTGGACCAGGCCTGCGCCGCGGGCGGCGGGGTGGTGTTGCTGGGCGCGGGGACCTACCGGCTGGTGCTGCCCTCCGCGTCGGCGACGTCGGTGTTGAACCTCACCTGCTCCAACCTCGTGCTGCGGGGGCAGGGGCCCTCGCAGACGCGGCTGCTCTTCGATGACCCGCTGCGCGCCCGCGGCGTGGCCGTCATCTCGGTGCGCGGCGGCGGGAGCCAGAATGACACCAACGCCGCCCGGCGCTGGCCCCTCGCGCAGGACGTCGGGGTGGAGTCGCGCGCGGTCCGCCTCGCCGTCGACGCCGGCTTCCAGGCCGGCGACTGGGTGATGGTGATGAGCGACACCACCGAGGCCTTCCGGGTCGACCATCGCATGGACCAGCCCACCTCCGGTCTGGCCGGCCTGTGGCCCACCGCGGGCTGGCCCGGGCTCCGCTCAGTGAGACAGGTGGCGGGCGTCTCTGGCCGCGACGTCACCTTCACCACGCCGCTGCGCTACCCGCTCAAGACCCGCGACGCCGCGCGCGTCTACGGCGGCCCGTCCTTCATCCGCGAGGTGGGCCTCGAGTCGTTCTCCATCGGCATGACGGAGAACGTCACCACGCCGTCCGGCGGCACCGAGGCCTCGCGCGAGAACGACTACACGGTGGAGGGCACCACGGGGTACCAGGTGCACAACAACCGCGCGGTGGTGTTCGACCGCATGCACGACGGCTGGTTGTTCGACGTCGACACCTGGCGCCCGCCCGGGAACTCGAGCCAGACGCACCTGCTCTCGAAGGGGTTGGTGCTCAGCGTCAGCGCGGCCCACGTCACCATCGAGGGGTGCGACTTCGCCAACCCGCAGTACCGGGGCGGCGGCGGGAACGGCTACCTCTTCGAGGTGCTGGGCGGCGAGCACCTCTTCCTGCGCGGCAGCGCCACCGGCGCGCGGCACGGCTACATCATCAACGAGGCGGCGTCTGGCAACGTGTTCCGCGAGGTGGAGGTCATCAACTCCCGCATGAGCGACGACTCGCACCGCTTCCTCGCCCACGCCAACCTCTACGACCGGGTGCGTCTCGACCGCGGCTGGCTCCAGGCCGTCAACCGCGGCACCACCAGCACCGGCGCCGGCTTCACCGCCACGCAGCACGTCTTCTGGGGCACGCACGTGGTGGCCAACCACCCCACGGCGCAGGGGGCGGCGGTGGAGAGCGCGCAGTGGGGGTGGGGCTACCTCATCGGCTCCTCGGCGGACGCGGGTGCGCAGGCGCGGCTGCGCGCCGACAGCTTCACCAACTCCACCTGGCGTCAGCTCGACCAGGGCGCGCCGGAAGACTGGGTGGAGGGGGTCGACGCCGGGGCGTCGCTGCACCCGTTCTCGTTGCACGCCGAGCAATTGAGGCTGCGGTGCCAGCGCGAGGCGCGCGCCTGCGTCACCTGGTGAAGGAACGTTGCAGCGCGCCGTTCCGCCCTTTCCCCGCGCGTGCCAGAACCCGCCGTACATGAGCCAATCATTCATCGAAGACGCGACGATTCCCCCGGGAGAGCGCTCGTTCCGCATGGGGTGGTTCACCACGCTGCGCCGCACCGACGGCGCCCGCCCGGAGGTGTCTGCGGACTACGTGGCGCGCCAGGGGCGTGGCCTGCGGGTCATCGACGTGCGCGCGCGCGAGGAGCTCCCCGGAGAGCTCGGCTACATCCCCGGCAGCGACTGGGTCCCCTTCGCCGAGGCCGGCTCGCTCCACCAGCGCATCGCGCCCTTCGAGCCCGCGGTGCTGGTGTGTGACGACGGCGTCCGGAGCCTCAACCTCGCGGCCTGGCTGGAGACCGCAGGCCTCAAGATGGTGGCGGCCATGCGCGGCGGCATGCGCGCGTGGCGCGACCACGGCCTGTTGCCGCAGCGCGACGCGGCGCTGCTCAAGCGCATGGGGAACCTCAGCCCGCTCCCGGACTGGGCCTCGGAGGCGGCGCACGCGGAGGTCAACCACCTGGGCGACCCGCGCTCCGTGCGCTGGCTCAAGGTGGCCTCCTTCATGCTCAACGGGCGGCTCTCGTGTGTCGACGGCCGGGACCACGTCGGCGTGGTGGGGAGCCCCGGCGGCGACGCCGGCGAGTTCGTGCTGGCGCTGGGGGCGCTGGAGGGGCGCATCGGTCGCGCGCTCTCCGCGGAGGAGGTGCTGGTGCTGCTCCGCCGTCGTGTCGACACCTTCGGGCACTTCGCCTTCCACACCGACACCGACGCCGGCAACCGGCTCATCACCGCCATCCGCGCCGACCCGCGCACCCGCGACGCGGTGGCCGGCGTGAGCGACCCGCTGGCCTTCCGGCGCTTCTTCAATCGTCCGCCGGAGGACATTCGCGAGGCGCTGGTGGAGCTGATGGTGAAGCCGGAGCACATGGGCTGCGGCCACCTGCGCCTCGCCATGCAGCAGGTGCAGCGCTGGGGCGTGCGCGACGGGTTGACCCAGGCGGTCATCCGCGCGGCGCTGCTGCTGCGCTGGCGCGGGCTCGAAGAGCTGGAGTTCACCCCGCTGACCGGCGCGCACTCCGAGGGCGCGGTGCTGAACATCCGCGTGCAGGGTCGCCTCGACGCCTACTCCCGGGTGCCCCTGGTCTCGCCCTCCATCGGCGGACACCAGATGTTCATCAACCACCCGGACGTCACCAGCTTCCTCCGCCGTCAGCTCGCGCAGTGGCTGGCGCAGCAGAAGGACCTCTTCACCGTGGAAGACCCCGACGCGCTCTTCGAGGCGATGGAGGCGCTGCACGCGCAGCAGCTCGGCGCCACGCTGCACGCGCTGGCCGAGGGCCTGCCGCTCTACGACGTCACCGTGCAGCCCGACGGCCGCTCCGACGTGAAGCTGGTGGGCTACGTCCCGTGACCAGGCCGAAGCGCACCCGCTCCCTGCCCGGGGTCGAGGCGCCGGCCCCGTCGTCCGGAGGCCCTGACCGCCGCAAGCGCGCGCGGGGCACCGAGCTGCAGCACGTGGTGGAGCGCATCCGCAAGGGGCAGCCCGAGCGCCGCTCCTTCCGCGACCGCCGGGCCACGCCGCGGCTGAAGGTCTCGGTGGTGCTGGAGACCGGCCGACGTCGCTGCGTCACGCATGACCTCTCCACCTTCGGGTTGTCGATTGCGAAGGGTGAGACGCCGGCCATCGGCTCCCGCCTCTCGCTCAGGCTCTTCCTCCCCGACCAGCCGGCGGAGCCGGTGCAGCTGGAGGCCCGGGTGCTGGGCCCCTTCGACGAGCAGGGCGGGCTGCGGCTCCGGTTCATCTCGCCGGAAGTCGCCGCGGTGCGCCGCATTCACCGCCTGGTGAAGTGAAGTTGGCGTACATTGCCGAGCCATGTCTCTCGAGCGCCGAACGGCGCCGCGCGCCAACGTGGTGATTCCCGTCGAGGTTCGCGACGGCCGCGGCTTCTCTCTCTATTCGACCCGTGACCTGTCCAGCACGGGCCTGTTCTTCGACCGCGCGATTCCGTACGCGGTGGGCGCCCGGGTGTCGCTGTCCTTCTCGCTGCCCGGCGACACGCGCTCCATCCGCTGCGATGGCGAGGTGGTGAACGTGCCCGACAAGCGCTCCTACGGCATGGGCATCCGGTTCCTCGACCTGTCGCCGGACGACGCGAAGCGGGTGGCCGACTTCGCCAACGAGACGTTGGGGGCGGAATGAGCCGCTGGCTGCTCCTCGCGGCGCTGGGGTGCCTCTCGTGTCACGCGCAGCGCGACCGCGGCGGCGTCGACTGGCTGGGCAAGGCGCAGCTGTACAAGGCCCCGGAAGAAGACCGCTGCGCGCGCTTCAAGAAGGGCGGCGGGCCCGCCGAGCAATGCGCGGAGGCGAAATACCTGGGCACCATCTACGTACGGCGTCTGTCATCGGGCGACGAGGTGTGCCTCGAGGGTGGCTTCGGTGATGTGGCGGGGCCTGCCTGTCTGGCGAGGGCGGCGGTGGTCGACGCGGCCACCAACCGGGTTCTGTTGGAGGTGCGGGAAGCGAAGCCGGAGTCGAAGTGGTTCTCGCACGAGCAGTCGCAGTTCTGGTTCGAGGAAGGGGCGTTGGTGGACCTGTACGTGGCCGACCACGGCTACTGAAAGCGCAGCGAAGAGAGGTCTTTCGTGAAACTCCCGCGTCCCCTCGAGCAGCTCAGGCCGCAGCACCTCAAGACCTTGAGCCACGAGCGCCTCTCGGACCTCATCGACCGGGAAGCGGTGCGCGCCCGCGCCCGCGTCGACGAGCTGCAGCAGCGCTACCCGTCGGCGGGCCCGCGCGAGCTCAGCCAGCACCTCATCGACGGCAAGAAGGCGCTGGCGTCGATGGTGGGCGGCGTCACCGGCGTCTTCGGCGCCATCTCCGTCCCGGTGGACCTGGTGGGCATGTTGTACCTCCAGGTCTCGTTGCTCACCGAGGTGGCCACGGTGTTCAAGCTGCCCCTCAAGAGCGAGCGCCAGAAGCAGGAGCTCATCGACCTGCTGGGCTACACCAACGGCATCGGCCCGCTGCAGCGGAGCGCGCCGCGGGTGCTGGGCAGCGTGGCGTCGGCGGTGTTCGCCCGCGGTGGCCTCTCGACGCTCTCGCGGGCCATGCCCCTGGTGGCCGCCCCCATCTCCGCGTACCTGAACCACCGGCACATCCAGAAGGTGGGCGACTCGGCCGTCCGCCACTACGACGGTTGGCAGCGGGCGCACGCCAAGGCGAAGAAGGCCTCTGACGCCTGACGTCGGGCCGGTGGGCGCGCGCGGGGAAAGCAAGGGAAAGATTCCGCTGCCGGCCTGGCCGGGCGGGCGCCGAACGGGCCGGTTCTCTTCACGAGAGGGAGCGAAGTACGCTGCCCAGCCATGGTGAAGGAAAGCACTTACGTCGGGGAGCCCGACGACGAACGGGCCGCCGGCCCCCGGCCTTCGGTGCCGGTGACGACGGCGATTCCCCCGCGGCGCGGCACGGG
>CALNBU010001061.1 GCA_937875615.1 uncultured Archangium sp. | reverse complement strand
ATGCTCAGCTTGAGGGGGCCGCTGGGCGCGGCGGCCTTCACCTCGGCGGCGGGCGTCGACTCCACCTTCTGTGCCGTCTGGCAGGCGCCCAGGGTCAGCAGCCACAGGAGCGGCACGCGGCGGGAAAACAGGGAGCTCCGGGCGGAGCTGGACGGCGGTACGGGTACGGAGGTGTTCATGAGCGGGGTCGGCGAATCCACCACAGCAACAGGAGCGCAGGAAGCCCAACCAGCGGCGCCGCCGAACAGCCCTCGTCTCGTCTCTGCGCGCTCCCAGCGGGGACTCCATTGCCGTTGGGGCCCGTGCCGGCGCCGCCGTTGCCGCTGCCTCCGCCGGCGCCACTGCCGCTGCCGCCGTCGGAGAGGCTGGCGCCTCCGTCGGGGTTGAGCACCGCGGACAGCGCGTGGCCCACCGGTACG
The DNA here is from genome assembly GCA_937875615.1 of uncultured Archangium sp. Lineage (GTDB taxonomy): Bacteria > Myxococcota > Myxococcia > Myxococcales > Myxococcaceae > Archangium_A. The sequence goes on along the minus strand of CALNBU010001061.1, from coordinate 11,374 downwards.
AACTTGTAGTTCCGGGCGAGCTCGTCGCTCGCGACCAGCAGGGTGGACGACGCCGCGAGGTACACCGGCTGCACCGTCAGCGCGTTGGCGTCGCGGAGCGCGAAGGCGCCGAGGGCCTCGCTGCCATCGAGGCTCACCCGGTGCACGAAGATGCGCTGGGTGGAGGGGGCGGCGACGAAGACGTAGCGGGTGTTGTCGACGCGCGCCAGCGCGACGCCGGCGGGCTCGGCGCCCTCGGTGAGGTCTTCCCGGTCGACGGTCCAGGGCTGGTGCGGCGCCGCCGAGGTGGCCGCCGGCTGCACCACCAGCCCCTGCGTGGTGGACACCACCAGCAGGTCGGCCGTGCCGTCGTAGGCGAGGCCCTTCACCACCGCGGGCACCGGCAGCGGGTCGAGGCGCTCGAAGATGAAGGCGTTGCTGAACTCCTCCGGCGTCAGGCGGTAGCGCTCCACGGCGAGGCCGCCGGTCTCGGTGAAGAGGTAGGTGGTGCCCGCGGTCTCCGCCAGCGCCACCTGGCCGGGGTTCGACAGGGCCTGGTAGCCGCGCGCGATGAAGCTGGAGCCCGCGGAGCTGAAGAGGCTGATGACCCCGGAGGTGTACTCGCTGACCGCCACCAGGCTCCCGTTGATGTCGACGGAGCGGCTCTGGGTGGTGAAGACGGTGCCCGCATCGGCGCCGTCGAAGAAGTAGAGCGAGAGGTTGGGGTGCGCGGAGTCGGTGCCGAGCACGAAGCTGCCGCCCACCGCCGGGTCCCCAGGGACGTGCCCGGGAGGGGGCCAGGTCTGGGCGGTCCATCGCACGGCCGGCTGGGCCAGCGCGGGCAGCGACGACAGGAGCAGGGCGAGCAGCGGTCTCATCACCCGCGGGAGCATAACCGTCTGGCGGCGTTGGCTGCTATGTGCCGCCCCATGTTGGCAGCCCGCCCCCACATCGAGCCCCGTCGCGTGCCCGGCGCCGACTCGGTGAAGGTGAAGGAAATCTACCTCTCGCTCCAGGGAGAGAGCTCTCACCAGGGGCTGTTGTGCGCCTTCATCCGTCTCACCGGCTGTCACCTCCGCTGCACCTATTGTGACTCCGAGTTCTCGTTCTACGGCGGCCGGAAGATGGCCACGCGCGAGGTGGTGGAGGCGGTGCTGGCGATGAAGACGCCCATGGTGGAACTCACCGGCGGCGAGCCGTTGCTCCAGCCCGGCGCCTACCCGCTGATGGAGCAGTTGCTGGAGGCGGGGCTCACGGTGCTGCTGGAGACCAGCGGCGCCATCGACGTGCGCTGCGTGCCGGACGCGGTGCACGCCATCGTCGACATGAAGACGCCGTCGTCGGGCGAGGTCGACCGCAACGACTACCGGAACTTCGAGTCGATGGACGCGCGCGACGAGCTCAAGTTCGTCATCGGCTCCCGGGAGGACTTCGACTGGGCGGCGCAGCTCATCGCTACGCACCGGCTCGGGGCGCGCCCCTTCGGCATGCTCTTCTCCACCGTCTATGGCTCGCTGGAGCCACGGCTGCTGGCGGAGTGGATTGTGGAGGCGCGGCTGCCGGTGCGCTTTCAGCTCCAGCAGCACAAGTACGTGTGGCCGCCCGACGCGCGCGGCGTCTAGAAGAGCGCATGCTGAAGCGATTCTTGTTCCCGTCGCCGCCCGACGCGCGCGCCTCTGCGGGGCTGCTGGTGATGCGGGTGGTGGCGGGCGCGGCCATGGCCTCGCACGGGTGGGGGAAAATCCAGAATCCGTTCCACTGGCTCGACAAGGCGGCCTCTCCTCCGCCGGCGGCGCTGCAGTTCCTCGCCGCCTTCGCCGAGTTCTTCGGTGGCCTGGCGCTGGTGTTGGGGGCGCTGACGGTGCTGGCCTCGGTGGGCATCGCCTGCACCATGGTGGAAGCGGTGCGCCACCACGTCACCGCGGGTGACCCCTTCGGCCGCTGGGAGCTGGCGCTGCTGTACCTCGCCCTCGCGGCGCTCTTCGTGGCGCTGGGGCCCGGGCGCTTCTCGCTCGACGCGCTGCTGGCCCGTCGGCTCGGCGCGGAGCGCACCGGGTGAAGGCGGTCCGCATCCACCGCTACGGCGGGCCGGAGGTGCTGCAGCTCGAGGAGGTGCCGACGCCCCGCTGCGGGCCCCGCGAGGTGCGCGTGCAGGTGCACGCCAGCAGCGTCAACCCCGTCGACTACAAGATTCGCGACGGGGTGCAGCGCGCGGTGGTGTGGATTCGCCGCCCCTTCACGCCGGGCATGGACCTCTCTGGCGTGGTGTTGGAGGTGGGCGCGAAGGTGAAGGGCTTCTCGGTGGGCGACGAGGTCATCAGCACGCCCTCGCACCTGCGCCAGGGCACCTTCGCCGAAGAGGTGGTGGTGCGCGCCGACGAGCTGGCCCGCAAGCCCGCCAACCTCACGCACGAAGAGGCGGCCTCGCTGCCGCTGGTGTCGATGACCGCCTGGTACTGCCTGCAGAAGAGCGCGCGGCTCCAGCCGGGGCAGTCGGTGTTGATTCAGGCCGGCTCCGGCGGCGTGGGCACGGCGGCCATCCAGCTGGCGCGCGCGCTGGGCGCGGCCACGGTGTGGGCCACCTGCAGCACGCGCAACCTCGAGCTGGTGCGGGCGCTGGGCGCGACGCCCATCGACTACACCAGAGAGGACTTCCGGCAGGTGGCGAAGGGCTGCGACGTGGTGCTGGACTCGCTGGGCGGCGCGGCGCTGTGGCAGGCGGTGGAGACGGTGCGCCCCGGTGGCCACGTCAGCTGCATCACCCCCAGCTTCCCGCAGCTGGTGGAGCGCTTCGGGCCATACCTGGCGCTGCCGGCCTTCGGGGCGTGGGCGGGGTGGGCCATGGCGAAGCCGCTCGTCACCCGGCGCGTGACGGTGCGCTTCGTCACCCGCTTCGCCTACGGCCAGACGCTGCAGTCGCTGGTTCCGTTGATGGAGTCGGGGCAGCTGCGGCCCGTCATCGACCGCGTCTTCCCGCTGGAGGCCGCGGCCGACGCCTACCGCTACCTGGAGACGGGCCGGGCGCGCGGCAAGGTGGTCCTCAAGGTGCGCTGAGCGGAGCATCCAGGGGAAGTCGAGGGGCGGCGCTGGCGGTCTTCAATCGAAGCGCTGCCGTAGCGCCAGATCTCACCCCTCCAGCCGCAGGCATAGACATCGCCGCCAATGGTTCGGGCGTCCCGGACCTACCCCAGAGAGGCGCCGCCCCGGGGGCTTATTGCCTGGCATTGAAGAGGCCGCTGTTTGGCTGATTCGCGTTTGCGCAAATCGGGTCTGCATTGATGTGCGTTGCCGCGCAGAGGCTCCGGAAGCATCTTCAGCCCATGCGAATCGCGATTGTTGGCCCAGGCGCCATCGGCAGCACGTTTGCGTTGCTCCTGTCTCGTGCCGGTCACGAGGTGACGGTGGTCGCGCGCGGCGCACGCCTCGCGTTCCTGGAGCGTGAGCAGGCGATTGTTCGGAAGGACGGCGAGCGCGCGAAGGTCGCGGTCTCAGCCGCGCTCGATGAACGCATCGAGTGGGACCTCGTGCTGGTGACGGTGCTCGCGCCGCAAGTCTCTGCGGTGCTCCCTGCGTTGAAGGCCAGCGCCGCGAAGCGCGTGATGTTCATGTTCAACACCTTCGAGCGCATCGAGCCGCTGCGTGACGCGGTTGGTGCTCAGCGCTTCTCGTTCGGCTTCCCTGCCGGGGTCTTCTGTCTGCTCGAGGAGGGGAAGATTGACCCGCAGGTCCGCTCGGGCACGACCGTCGACGAGGCCCGGTTCGCGAAGCTGTTCACCGACGCGGGCGTTCCCACCGTCGTCGAGCATGACATGCAGAGCTGGCTGCGTACGCACGCGGCGATGGTGATCCCGCTGATGTCCATCGGAGTGCTCGTGCGCGCTCGTGGTGCGGGCGTGAGCTGGCGCGAGGCGGGCACCTACGCCCGCGCGTTCGCTGTCGGCATGCGCATCGTCACCGCGATGGGCAACGTGCTGCTGCCCTCGTCGGTCGCATCGATGGCGAAGCTGCCGAAGTTCCTGATGACCGCCATGCTGTGGGCCCTGAGTCGCACGAAGACGCTGCGTGATCTGGGCGCGCTCGGCGCCGCGGAGCCGCGCATGTTGATTGACATGGTGAGCGCCGCATCACCGGAGATGGCAGCGCCGCTCCGCGCGATCAGACCGTGAGGTGACGGCGCAGCCCGGCTTCGAGCTCCTGCACCACCGCCTGCACGCGCGGCAGCTTCTTCGCGTCGCGGTGGTACGCGAGGAAGAGCTCGACCGGCGGGGGCGCGTCCTCGAGCCCTTCGACGCTGGTCGCCTGATGCTCGCTCAACAGGCCGACGCCCATGCCCGAGAGCACCGCCTGCTCGATGCCGATGGCCGAGTTGGAGCGGAAGACGAACCGCGTCGCGCCGTACGCGCGGATCCACCGCTCGTGCGGCATGCGCTCCAGCTCCCGATTCATACAGATCCAGTCGTGGTGCCCGGCCTGCGCGCGCGCGAGCCTCGCGTTCGGCAACCTGCGCTGCAGGTAGTCGCGTGACGCGAACAGCCCGCACGCGCCGCGGCCCATGAAGCGCGAGATGACGGTGGGCGAGCTGGTCTTCGCGATGCGGACGCCGATGTCAGCTTCCCGTCGCGCGAGGTCGACGACGCGCGACTCCGACATCAGCTCGATGGTGAGGGCAGGGTGCCTCACCCGTAGCCGCGCCAGCAGCTGGGTCACCGCGCGCACGAGCCCTTCGCTGAGCGACACGCGTACGGTCCCCGAAACGGGTTCGCTGGCGTCATCGCGCCGCAGCGCCGCGAGGCCGAGCTCCAGCTCTTCTCCCAGCGCCACGAGTCGGAGCGCGTCGGAGTCGAGCACCGTGCCTGCGTTGCCACGATGCACGAGCGGCCTCCCGACCGTCTTCTCGAGGGCTTCGATGCGCCGCGCGATGGTCGAGGTCGCGACGCCGAGCGCCTGGCCCGCGGCGAGGAAGCTCTTGTTGCGGTGTACAGCGAGGAGAATCCGGAGGTCGTCCCACGAAGGCGTATCGATGTTCATTGGCGCAAAGTGACCATGTCACGATTCGCGCAGCCGCAAGACTCGTCGATGGTCGAACGTCGCGAGCTGGAGCTGCGCCGAACGGTGCGGGTGGCGAAGGCGTTGGCGTCTCTGCGCTGCTGGACGCCCGGTCTCGACCTCGATCACCACACCCCTCGCGAGGCGTGACGCCGCGCTGATCAGTTCACGACCAGCGAGGGCAGCACCACCGAGGTGGTGCTCGGGAGGTCCGAGTATGAGCCGTTCACCGTGACGCGGTACGTGCCGGGGAAGACGATGCCCGAGAAGGTGGCGTCGCCCGAGCAGTCCTGCAGGGGGAAGATGAAGGAGTACCCGTAGGTGGTCTCCATCAGCCTCACGTAGCCGCGGTAGTAGTAGGTGCCGTTGCAATCGCCGCTGTCGACGGGCGCGGCCCCGTTGAGCGTCACCTTCCCCGCGACGGGGATGGTGATGACATTGAAGGTGAGCCCGCTCGTCGCCGCCGGGAGCTGCAGCGCAGCGTTCGCCACGTAGGTGCCGCTCGGGAGGTCTGAGTACCCGCCCTCGACCGTCACCCGGTAGGTGCCGGGGAAGATGGTGCCCGAGAAGGTGGCGTCGCCCGAGCAGTCCTGCAGGGGGAAGGTGAAGGAGTACCCGTTGGTCGTCTCGGTGAGCCTCACGTAGCCGCGGTAGTAGTAGGTGCCATTGCAGTCGCCGCTGTCGACGGGCGCGGCGCCGTTGTGGGTCACCTTGCCGGAGACGGCGAACGACGCGACGTTGAAGGCGAGGGTGTTGGTGGTGGCGTTGATGGGCAGCGCGGCGTTCGCCACGTAGGTGCCGCTCGGGAGGTCTGAGTACCCGCCCTCGACCGTCACCCGGTAGGTGCCGGGGAAGATGGTGCCCGAGAAGGTGGCGTCGCCGGAGCAGCCCTGCAACGGGAAGGCGAACGAGTACCCGTGGGTCGTCTCCGTCAGCCTCACGTAGCCGCGGTAGTAGTAGGTGCCGTTGCAGTCTCCGCTGTCGACGGGCGCGGCGCCGTTGGTGGTCACCTTGCCGGAGATTTCCAGGGTCGCCACATTGAAGGTGAGGTTGGTCGGCGTGCCGCCCGCGCACTGGCCGTACGCATCGCACGCGTAGCCGGTGGGGCACGAGACGGAGCACACCGCGCCGCAGACGTTGGTGGTGCCGCCACCTCCGCAGGTGCCCAGCGAGCAGGTGCCACAGGTCAATATGCCGCCGCAGCCATCGCTCGGCGTGCCGCAGTCCTTGCCCAGCGAGCTGCAGGTGGCCGGCGTGCAGTTGCCCGAGCCGCAGACGTTCGCGTTGCCGCCGCCGCCACACGTGCCCTGCGAGCAGGTGCCGCAGTTCAGCGCGCCGCCGCAACCGTCATCGACGCTGCCGCAGTTCTTGCCCAGTGAGCTGCAGGTGGCGGCCACGCACGCGCACTGGTTCGACACGCACGTGAGCCCACCGTCGCAGCTCCCGCATGAGAGCAACTCGGAGCACCCGTCGCTGACGTTGCCGCACGCCGCCGACTGCTCGGCGCACGTCTTCGTGGTGCAGGTGCCGACGCCGCACACGTTGACGCCGCCCGCGCCGCACGTCTCACCGTCGCCGCAGGTGCCGCAGCTCAGCGGTCTCCCGCAGCCGTCGTCGATGGTGCCGCAGTTCTTGCCCGCGGCGGCGCAGGTGCGCGGCGTGCAGGTGGGCACGTTGACGCAGGTGCCGAGCGAACAGTGGCCTGATGGGCACGCCTGACACAGCTGGCCGCCTCCACCGCAGGCGCTGTTCATCACTCCCCGCTGGCACTCGCCGACGGCGTCACAGCAGCCGTTGCAGTTCGAGGGGCCACATGCCTCGTCGACGGGCGTACAGGAGACGAACAGGGCGGCGCAGAGGGCGAAGGTGGAAACGACTCTCATGTCCCCCCACACACCTCGTCAGCTCCGGAGGTGCAAAGAAATTCAGCCTTGTCAGTTGGTGCTGTCTCGTTGACAGAGGCGAACCCGGTGCGTTGCTGCTCAACCCGCTCGCCGCCGCGTACACGGTGCACCAGGAACGCGAGGTCTCCCTCCCCCCCCACGGGGGGTGATTCCGGAGGGGCCGTTGCAGCTAGACAACGCCGCCATGTCTACGCACGGTTTCCGGCTCTCGCTGTTCTCTCTTTCTACCTTGTTGCTCCAGGCCTGCCCCGCGTCGCAGAAGTGCCCTGAAGTCGATGCAGGCATCGTGGAGTGTGTCCCGTACACGCCCGCGGCTGTCACCGGGAGCGAGAGCGGCACCCTGACGGCGCTCGACGAGCGGGCGACGCGCCCCATCACCATCGACGACCTCGGCGGTGGGTTGGTGGAGGTGCGGGTCAGCGCGAGCCACGGCACCGTCGCCGAGGTGCGTCTGCAGGGGCGCCCGATCGCAGAGCTGAGCCAGGGCGTCAGCGTGCGCGTCAGCGACGACGTGGGAGAGCGCCGCTTCGTCTTCCGGGCGCAGGGCGGCAAGACCTACGACGTCGAGCTGTCGCCCGTCGTCACGCCCCCCGAAGGCGGACAGACCTGGACCATCTCCTGGTCGTACCAGCCCAACGTCGACTGCTTCGAGCCCAATGACACCGCGTCGACCGCGAAGCGCATCCGCCTCGACGAGCCGGTGGAGGCCTACGCGCACGCGGGCATCGTCGAGGGTGACGGCGTGCTGGTGGGCCCCAGCCTCGTCGACTTCTACCGCTTCGAGCTGACGGAGAAGACGACGGTGCAGTTGGTGGCGAAGCGGCCGGGCACCGAGGTGTTGGTGTTCGAGTTCTGGAACGCCGCCACCGACGCCTCGTGGCTGGTGTCGACCGATGGGCAGGCGGAGAGCAACGTGGAGTCGGCGAGCGAGGAGCTGGAGCTGAACGCGGGGACGCACCACGTTCGGGTGGTGGCCTTCGTGAGCCAGCAGGCGACGTGGGAGACCACCGAGGGCGAGGCGCCGTTCCCCACCACGTGGAACCAGCCCTACACGCTCACCGTGAAGCGCAAGAGCCCGCCGGCCTGCCAGGACTGACGCGGCTACAGCCGCACGTCGGTCTGGAAGATGGGGGGGAGGTGCACGAAGGAGATGCTGGCGCTGCGGCCCATGAAGCCGCGCGCCTCTTCGATGGCCTCTGACAGCGTGTCGGTGCGGTCCCAGCCCATGATGGCCGGCACGTGGTTGTTCTCGGCGCCCGCGGCGATGACCTTGCCGACGTGCTGCCGCCCGTTCTCGCCCCAGTACCACATGTAGAAGGGGTGGGCGCCGTGGTAGCTGTTGCCCTTGCGGTACAGGTGCACGTAGCTGGGGTTCTTCGCGAACTCGCGCTCGTACTTGTGGCTCAGCACGTGGGAGTCGCGCGTCTCGGTCAGGCAGCGGTTGAAGAACTCGATGTACGGCGCGTGATGGTCGGGGTCGAACTCGTCGTAGCAGGGGTGGGTGATGATGATGACCCCGCCCTTCTTCACCAGCGGCACGCCGCGGTTGAGGTTGAAGAGGTAACCGAGGCCCATCACCTGCACCAGCAGCGGGTTGAGCACCGAGTTCACGTTGTAGGGCGAGACGTACGGCATGCCGAAGATGACGATGTCGCTCTGGCCCTGCACCGGCACCGAGTACTGCTTCCAGCTCATCTCCAGCGTCTGCTCGTGGGTCGGCTCGGTGGCGCCGGCGAACACGCCCGTCACCTCGTAGGGCGCGAAGATGTTGAAGAACATCTTGCGCTTCATCGGCCGGGGCATCTTGGAGAGCGCGTACTTGAAGCTCTGCAGCTTGAGGCGATCGAACTCGGTGAAGTCCTCCTCCTTCTTCATGAGGAAGCCGACCGGCTCTTCGAACATGCGGTTGTTGATGGTGGTCTCGATGTGGAAGACCTTGAGGTTCTTGTCGATGACCCGGCCGATGCGCTCGGTGGAGCTGTGCAGCTTGCTGGTCTTCGGCTCCATGTACGACGGCGTGTCGGCGATGGTGCGCGGGTTGTGGTGCGCGCGGAGCGACTCGTAGTTGGTCAGCCCGGTGCCCACCGACTTGTGGCCGCCGTCCATCGGCACCAGGTTGATGTTCACGTAGATGATGAGGTCCGACTCGGCGGCGCGGCGGTTGATGGCCACCACCTCGTTCTGGCTGGTGCGCTCCAGCTCCACGATGCCGTCGGGGTCCTCGGCGTCGTGGTTGTAGTAGCGGTCGGGGTAGAACGCGTCGTGGATCTTCTCGCCCACCATGCGCTTCATCTCCGCCTCCGTCATGCGGCGGTGGAGCGCGTTGGCGATGATGAGGTGCACGTCGTCGACGCCGGAGTCGGCCAGCAGCTCCAGCACCATCTCGCAGATGGTCTGGCGCACGTCGGGCGTCTTCATCGGCGGCAGCGGCAGCGAGATGTCGTCGAGGGCGATGGTCACCTTCATGCCCGGCTTGAGCAGCGCGTGCAGGGGCTCCATGCCGTGCGGGTGGTTGAGCGCGTAGCGGATGGCCGCCTTGACGTTGGGCACGCCCTCGAGCGGAGGCCGCGGGAAGATGACGCGCGTGCCGACCGGGAGGTCTTCGACCCAGAAGTCCTCGCCGTAGAACATCACCCGCGGCGGCGAGCCCTTCTCGGTGATGACGATGTGGGACTCTTCGTCGTACAGCTTCTTGAGCGTCTTCAAGGGGCGCATCGCCAGGGTCTTCTCGCTGCGCAGGCCCCACAAAGCAAGGTGCCTGTGCAGCCTGGTGCACAGAGCCGGGCAGGCCGGTATACGGCCCGCTGCGCGTGCGCCCGCAACCTGCATGGCGCGATGTTTGCTGACGCTCTTGAGGTATGAACTCCTTCCGACTGACGCCCCTGCTGTGGATGATGTCCCTCGTCGGCTGCGCCATGCCCTTCGAGGCCGCGCCCCGGATGCACGCCATCATGGACGTCGGCGTCGATGCCGAGGGCACGGTGACGTCGGCGGGGCTGTCGCTCCTGCCGGGAGACGACGAGGTGTGCCCGGAGGTGAGCGGGCAGCCCCGGGTGAACGGAGCGGACCTGGCGCAGACGTCGTTCGGCGGGTGGGTCGCGTCGAGCTTCTTCGGGCTGCCCACCCGGAGCTGTCAGCGGCCGGCCTGGAGCTCGATGGGCGGCGAGACGAAGGTGCCGGTGGCGGTGCCGCGCGGCGAGGTGGTGGCGTTGACCGTCGACGCGTCGGACGCGGTGTTCGAGTTTGGGCCGCTCGACTTCTCGGTCTCGATGCCGGCCCGGGCGCGGGTGGGGGAGCCCCTCGTCGCGCTGGTGTCGGGCGAGCTGCCCAGCGGCGTCGCCGTCGAGTACCTGGGGTCGGCGTCGTTGACCGACGCGCAGCGCGCCGAGCTGACGCTCCGCTTCGCAGAAGACGGGCGGACGCTGGAGGTGACGACGCCGGCGGTGGCCGGGCGCTACCGGCTCTGGCACAGCTTCTCAGAGCACCTGTCGGCGACGCGGTGTGAGGGCTTCCTGAGCTGCCAGGTCTTCGTGTCGTTCCTGGTGAACGTGGAGTTCGAGCTGGAGCCCTGAGGCGCTCAGCGCACGTCGAGAATCGGCCAGTTGTATGAGCGCGCCAGCGCGCGGAGGCGGATGTCGGGGTTCACCGCGGTGGGGCGCCCGACCACGGTGAGCATCGCGTAGTCCGACGCGGAGTCGGTGTACGCGTAGCTCTGCATCAGCGAGATGCCGTGGGTCTCGCAGTAGGCGCGGATGACGTTGGCCTTGTTGGCGCCCTCGATGATGGGGGGCACCACCTTGCCGGTGGCCTTGCCGCCCACGAACTGCATGCGGTTGGCGATGAGCTCGTCGGCCCCGAAGTGTCGGGCCAGGGGGCGCATGGTGAAGTCGAGCGCGCCGGTGACGAACACCACCTTGCAGCCCGCGCGGCGGGCCTCGTCCACCAGGTCCTGGGCGCTCTCGAAGATGGCGTCTTTGATGACGTCGTCGAAGAGATCTTCGGCCAGCGTCAGCAGCCGATCCTCGGTGAGGCCGGCGTACTGCCGGTAGAAGTACTCGTTGAAGATTTTGCGGTCGGTGAGGTTGAGCGCGCCGAAGAGCGGCAGCTGCGCCACCGTGGACAGGGAGCGCTTCAGGATGCCCGCCACGCTGCCTTCGTTCATCGCGTAGTAGCCGTAGGCGTGCACCACGTTGGTGCGGATGAGCGTGCCGTCGATGTCGAAGAACGCGGCCTTGCCGGTGGGGGGCTTCGCGGGCTCGTGGGCGTGGGGCTTCACGGTGGTCGCCTCTACCACGGCCCGTCGGTGCGGAGCGCCGGGCAACCATGTAACGTTCCCTGACAATCACCCCCATGAATCGGCATGCGGGGCGGCGCGTCGACGGCGCCTCACTCAAACCGGGAGCATCCTCTATGAAGACCCTGCCGTATTCGTTGTGTCTCTGTGC